>DASUUD010000038.1:0-18892 GCA_036374255.1 Solirubrobacterales bacterium
GCGCTTCGTACGCGAGAGCGTCAAGCGGCTCGGGTTCGAGAGCTTCTGCGCGCTGCCGCTGCGGCACGGCGAGGAGACCTACGGCGTCCTCTGTGTCGCGGCGCGTGACCGCGAGGCGATGCGCGACGAGGCCGAGCGCGGCCTGCTGGAGGGCATCGCCGAGCGGCTCGCCGCGGCGATCGAGAGCTCCCGCCTGCACGAACGGGTCCTCGACGCGGCCGTCCTCGAGGAGCGCGAGCGGATTGCCCACGAGCTCCACGACGGGCTGGCCCAGGTACTCGGCTACATCAATACGCAGACCCTGGCGGTACGCAAGCTGCTCGCCTCGAACCGGGTCGAGGAGGCAGGCGTGCAGCTGGAGGCGATGGAGAGAGCCGCGAAGCGGGTCTACGCCGACGTGCGGGAAGGGATCTTCGCCCTGAGGACGCCGCTCGGCGATGTCGATCGCCTCGCCGACGCGGTGCGCGCGCACCTGCGCGGCTATCGGGAGATGCCGGGGGCGCCGCAGGCGATCGAGGTGGTGGCGGGGGAGGAGGTGCCGAAGCTCCCCCCCGCGACCGAGATCCAGCTGATGTGGATCGTCCAAGAGGCGCTGACCAATGTCCGCAACCACGCGGACGCCGGCAGTGCCACCATCCGCTTCTCAGTCGAGGAGCCCGAGCTGGTCGTCGCGGTCGAGGACGACGGCCGTGGATTTGAGCCGGCGCGGCGGACGCGCACCGGCTGGCCGCACTTCGGCCTGCAGACGATGCGCGAGCGCGCCGAGGCGGTCGGTGGGTGCTTCGAAATAGACTCCGAGCTCGACCGCGGCACGGCCGTGCGCGTCCGGGTCCCGCTCGCCGGGCCGAACGGAGGAGGAGAGCGATGAAGGTCCTGCTGGCCGACGATCACGCGCTGTTCCGGGCGGGCATCGCGAGCCTGCTCCAGGCGGCCGGCCACGAGGTGGTCGGCGAGGCGGGCGACGGGATCGAGGCGCTGGAAGGCACCCGCGAGCGGCGCCCCGAGCTGGTCCTGATGGACATCACGATGCCGCGCTGCGGCGGGCTGGAGGCGACGCGGCTGATCAAGGCGGAGATGCCGGAAGTAAAAATCGTGATCGTCACCGTCTCCCAGGAGGACGCCGACCTCTTCGAGGCCGTGAAGAGCGGCGCTGAGGGCTACCTGCTCAAGGACATGTCCAACGAGGACTTCGAGCGCACCCTCGACGGGATCGCCGAGGGTGAGGCGCCCCTCTCGCAGGGGCTCGCATCCAAGATCCTCGAGGAGTTTGCGCGAGTCTCGCGGATGAAGGGCGGGACGGAGGACGACCGCGACGCCCTCACCGACCGCGAGCGGGAGGTGCTCCAGCTGGTCACCGAGGGCAAGACCAACCGCGAGATCGCCGCGGCCCTGTTCGTCGCCGAGAGCACCGTCAACTTCCACATGAAGAACATTCTCTCCAAGCTGCACCTGCGCAACCGCGCCGAGGCCGTCGCCTACGCGCTGCGCTCGGGGCTGGTCGAGGTCACCTTGCCGGACTCCTAAGCCGACCGTCCGCAGGGCACTGAGGCCGTCGCGCTCGAGCGCGACGGGGCCGAACAGCGGATGGCGCCCTACCTATCGGTTCCTACAGGTGGGGCCTGCCGGGCCGAGGAGGCCGGGCGACGTCCGCCCCGCCCGTTCGGAGGGGGGGCGAACCGTCCGCTCAGGCACCGCGAAACCCCTGCAAATGTGGTTGTGGAGTCGGCTTCAGGGGCGGACAATCGTGTCGCAACCAAACAAGGGAGCCGACGATGCGAACCCTGGCCATCCTCATCGCAAGCCTCGCCGCCGCCGCGGCGCTCGTGCTTCCGGGCTGCGGCGATTCCGGAACCGCCGAAACCGCCAAGGGCAGCGGCGACGCCGCGTCAGAGGCGGCGCTCTCGAACAAGGTCAAGGTGACGATGGGAGAGTGGTTCTTCCGCGTCGACCATGCGCGGGTCAAGGCGGGGAAGGTAACCGTGACGGCGCGCAACGGCGGTGACATCGAACACGAGTTGATCGTCGTGAAGACCGACCTGCCCGCCGACGAGATGCCTATGACCCCGGAGGGGCTCGACGTGGACAAGGCCGGCGAGCTGGTGATCGGCGAGCCGCACGGGCACGGCGACGAGCACGGCGACGAGCACATGGACGGGGCCGACGAGCATATGGACGGGGCCGACGAGCACATGGACGACGGCGAGACGACGGACAGTGACTCAGCGGCCGGGGAGAGCACGACGACGCTGGCCGTTTCGCACAGCTCGAGCCGGCCCGAAACCGTGCTGGTGGACGCTGGGCACGACGAGGCCGAGAAGGGCGATGCCGACGAGCATATGGACGAGGTCGCCGAGGAGGGTCACCTGATGCCGGGCGAGACCCGTCGCTACCAGGTCGACCTGAAGCCGGGTAGGTACGTGCTGCTGTGCAGCATTCCCGGCCACTACCAGATGGGTCAGTACGTGGGGCTGGTGGCCGTCCGCTAGGGCAGCCGCCACGCCCTCAGCCAGTGGAAATCACCTCCCCCTAGGTGGGACTCTCACACCTCTCGATACTCCGACGGTAGGACCGATCCGAAATCAATCGCGCCTGGGGGGCTGGATTGGCGCACGATTCGAGGCACCTTGAGGGCCGGGTTGGATCCTTGTCGACCTTGTCGTGTTACGTGCGAGTGCCGTAATTTCTGGTTAGGCGCTCGGTTGGATGGCCGACCACGACCGATGGGAGCAGATCGATGAGCGCGTTCCGAGGCCTCCTAGCGGCCAGCGCCATCGCGCTGGTGACTGCGTTCTCCGCCACCCCTGCCGCAGCGGACTGGCTGCAGCCGCCGCTGACCCTCGAAACGGGGGACGGGATATCCAGCGTCGACGCGGTCACCGACGACACCGGCCGCGGCACCGTGGGGTGGGCCGTCGACCAGAAAGGCACCGATGTGCTCAGGTTCCGCCGGATCGACGCCGCCGGCAACCCCGGGCCGATCGCCGATCTCTCCGATCCCGCCGACGGCGACGCGGACGACCTGGTGATGGATGCCACCCCGGGCGGCGAGGTGGTCGCGGTGTGGTCGCAGGGTGGGTTCGAAGCAGGGGAGATCAAGATGCGCAGGATCTCTCCCAGCGGGTCGCTCGGGCCGATCGTGGACGTCGCCGGGGCGCACTCCATTCAACCCCATGTCGACGCCGATCCGTCTGGCTTCGCCTACATTGCCTGGATGCGCTTCTTCGGCGGTGCCTACCGCCTCGAGGGCCGCGCCGCGCTCGCCAACGGCACGCTTGGGATGACCCATATCTTCAGCAGCGGTGCGCCGAGCTCCTTCGAGCCTCAGCTCGCGATCGGCTCCGGCGGCACCACCCTGATTACCTGGCACCGTTCCAATCCCGAGAGCCAGATCCAGGGCCGGATCGCCGTCATGGGAGGAGTGCCCGGCGAACTGCTCGAACTTGGCGGCGGGGCGAAGGGCGCCTCCGGCCAGCGGGTCGCCGCGCGGCCCGACGGAAGCTTCGCCGTCGTCTACTCGCTGGGGCTGGGCGCGCCCAGCTTCGAATCCGTCATACAGCGGCGGATCGTCAGCCCGGTCGGGGCGCTCTCGCCGTTGCTGGACGTCTCACCAGCCGGTGACAGCGCCGCAGCCCCCCAGATCGCCGTCGGGCCCGACGGCACCGCGAGCGTGGTCTGGCTCTACCGCAAGGAGAACACCGACGAACCGCGGTTGGACGCGCGCAGACTGCTGCCCGACGGTGGCGCCGGCCCGGCCCTCCCCGCGGTTTCCACGGGCGGTGGCAATATCGAAGGGGCCGAGGTAGAGGTGGACGGCTCGGGAAACGCGATCGTGACCTGGTCGCGGGAGAAGCCGCTCTTTGAAGTCCTGACGCGGCGCATCTTCGCGGGCGGCGCGATGGAGCCGGCCGGCGAGCAGATCCTGTCCGCGCCCAGCGAGGCGAATCCGCGCGAGGCACTGCTGAACGCGCTTGACGTCTCCTCCACGGGAAGCGCCATCGTCGCCTTCCTGCGCAGCGGCGGCGGACAGCCGGACGACCAGGTCCAGGCGCTGCGCTTCGTGCCGCCAGGCCCATTGACGCAGGGAGCCGTAGCCGACACCACTCGGCCACTGATCAGGCGGCTCAGGCTGACGCCAAGGGTCTTCCGGGTGGGCGGCGGCCGGCGCAAGGCCAAGTCATCGCGCAAGCGGAGGCGCATCCGCCGCGGCACTCGGATCCGCTTCCGCGCCTCTGAGCCGCTGCGGGCGACGCTCCTGGTCCAGCGGCGTCTGCCCGGCCGCCGCTTGGGGCGGCGCTGCGTGCCGCCCCGCCATGCCAAGCCGCGGGCGAAGCGCTGTGCCCGCCACAGGCGCGTCTTCACCTTCACCCGAAATGTCCCGCGGGCAGGCAAGGTGGTGCTGCGGTTCAGCGGGCGGCTGCGCAAGCGCAAGCTCCGCCCGGGTCGCTACCGGCTCTCGGTGACAGGCGTCGACAGGGCCGGCAACAGGACGGCGCGGCCGCGGCGGGCGGGCTTCAGGGTTGTCGGCGCCAAGTGACTTCGCACCGGGGCCGGCACCCCACGCGGCCGGTGCCGGCGATATAGGGCTCACCTCCGCAGGAAACTGCTCTACCTGATCGCCGAATCTATCGGCGCACGCTTTGATCCTCGAGTTCGGGACGCTCGCTGCCAACCGGCTCCAGCAGGACAACGCCCTCCTTCAGGCACCACCCGCGGCCAAAGTCGCTGCCCCGATCCTTTCCGTCAGCGGGACGGCTCGCATCCGGACAAGCTACGGATCATTCGCCCTGCTGGAAGCCCCGGGGACCTCAACTCGCCCCACTCGGCCGAGCCACCCTCATGGCATTGGCCGTGCCGCCGCACATTGCCCGCGGCCGGGTGGCAGAGCTAAACTGGGTGCGGCGCAAGGAGAAGCTCGCCCTTGCGGCTGCTGCGGAATCCGGATCCAGAGGAGCATGAAATGGCAGCAGCAGAGTTCCGGCACCAGCCTGATCGCGGTGGAGGGAGATCCGAGCCCGAGCCACTGAGGGAGCCCGAGAATCGAGGCGGCGCGAAAGGGCCATACGTCGCCGAGGACGGCGCGGTGATGGGTCGCGACTTCGTGATCCCCGGCGTCGATCCGGCCGATCCCAACCCCTACAGCCACCACACCGGCCGCAAGCGCGACCACGGCGGCGAGGACGCGGTCGAGGTCATCGACCTGGTGAAGCAGTTCGGCCGTGCCCGCATCCTCAACGGGCTCAACCTCGGCCTGCCCGAGGGCCAGGTCTCGATGGTGCTCGGCCCGTCGGGAACCGGCAAGAGCGTGCTGATCAAGCACATCGTCGGCCTCCTCTACCCCGACTCCGGCGACGTGCTGGTGCACGGCGAGTCGGTCCCGAACATGAGCGACGACGAGCTGTTCGAGATGCGCAAAAAGTTCGGGCTGCTGTTTCAGGACGGCGCCCTGTTCGGCTCAATGAATATCTACGACAACACCGCCTTCCCGCTTCGCCAGCACACCGACAAGGGCGAGGAGGAGATCGGCGAGGTCGTCAACCGCCGGCTGAAGGAGGTGGGTCTGACCGAGGCGACCTACAAGATGCCCAACGAGCTGTCCGGAGGGATGCGGAAGCGCGCCGGTTTCGCGCGGGCGCTGGTGCTCGATCCGGCGATCGTGATGTTCGACGAGCCCGATTCCGGAATCGACCCGGTGCGGACCGCGCTGCTCTGCGAGCTGATCCGCGAGGTGCACGACGAGCACGGCGGCTGCTATCTCATCATCAGCCACGACCTCGCCACGGCGCAGCGAGTCCCCGATTTCCTCGCTGTGCTCTGGAACGGCAAAATCGTCGAGTCGGGACCGAGGGATGAGCTCTTCGACTCCGAGAACGAGTTCGTCTCCCAGTTCCTGCACGCCAACATCGAAGGGCCCCTGTCGATGGATTGACCCGTGCCGGCGGAGAAGTTCGTGTCGTCGCTGTGCCCGCGTTCGGCGAGCAGCCGGACCTGGAGATCGCGCGCCCCAGAGCCGCACCCCTGGCATGCGCCCGCGCTCGCCATCGAGCGAGGTACGCTCGCCGTAGGTGCCAGTCGACTTCTCCCTAACCGACGAGCAGCTTGAGATCCGGGCACTCGCGCGCGACTTCGCTAGGCGCGAGATCCGGCCGGTCGCAGCCGAGTACGACGCCCGCGAGGAGATGCCCTGGCCGGTGCTCGCGAAGGCGGCGCGGGTCGGCCTGCTGAGCTACGGCCTGCCGGAGGAGTACGGCGGGGGCGGCGTCGCTGACGGGATGGTCGGCATCACGAACTTCCTGGTCACGGAGGAGCTTGCCTGGGGATGCGCGGCGATCGCCACAGAGATCGGCTCAAGCAGCTACGCCGCCGGGCCGATCCGTCGCTTTCGGCAGCGAGGAGCAAAAGCAGCGCTACCTACCGCGCTTCTGCGACCCCGAGGCGGTGAGGCTCGGTGCCCTCTGCCTGACCGAGCCGCAGGCGGGCTCCGACATCGCAGCGATCACCACCACCGCGCGGCGTGATGGCGGGGGATGGGTGCTCGACGGCCGGAAGCAGTTCATCACCAACGGCGGCATCGCGGATGTGCATGTGGTCTTCGCGCGAGTTGCCGATGAGGGCGGCACGGCCGCCTTCATCGTCGAGGGCGACGCGCCCGGCCTGAGCATGGGCCGCAAGGAGGAGAAGCTCGGCATGCGCGCCTCCCACACGGCGGAGGTTGTGTTCGAGGGCTGCCGGGTGCCGCTCACCAACCGGCTCGAGACGCGGCTCACCGCCCGCACCCCCGCCGCAGCCAGCGCCCGTCCTGACGAGGAGCTCTCCGGCGCCGCCACCGCGCTCACCCTCCTGCAGTACTCGCGCATGACCTTCGCCGCCGCGGCGCTCGGCGTCGCCCGCGCGGCCTTCGAGTACGCGCGCGACTACGCGCTGGAGCGGAGGGCGTTCGGCGTGCCGATCGCCCGCCACCAGCTGGTCTCCGCCAAGCTGGCCCAGATGGCGATGGAGATCGAGGCGGCGCGGGCGCTGCTGTGGCGGGCGGGCTGGATCGCCCTCTCCGGCCGCCCGCTGGCGCTGGCCGAGGGCTCGATGGCCAAGTGCATGACCGCCGATGTCGCGGTGCATTGCTGCGAGGAGGCGGTCCAGATCCTCGGCGGTCACGGCTACGTCCGCGACCACCCCGTCGAGAAGTGGTACCGGGACGCGAAGCTCTATCAGATCTGGGAGGGGACCAACGAGATCCAGCGCCTTGTCATCGCGCGCGCGATCACTTCCCGTTGACTCCGAGGAGGCGAGCGGTCCACTCGCGAGCGGGGCCGCCGATCGCAAATCATCGCGCCTGGGGGGCTGGGTTGTGCGAAGGTCCCGCACCGAGGGAGACAGGCGCATCTCGGCGATGGTCTCCAAAACCGTGAATCCGGGTTCGAATCCCGGCTCCCCCGCTCGCGCCGCCCCGGCAGTCGGAGGCGCGGCCCCGCAAAGGCCCCGCACAGCGCCGACTTTTTCCGGTCGTCCCCGCGCTGATCGACGCCTGCTGGCCCCGGTCGGCCCTGGAGTGATCCGCCGCTCGCTCTGCTGAATCCACGCGCCGGTACACGGGGCGATCGGGCCACGCACCTGCCAAGCTCGTTACATGACCGAGGCGCTTCGGGACGCCGATGAGAACTCCTTCGCCGAGCTCATCGAGCCGCACCGCCGCGAGCTTCACGCCCACTGCTACCGGATGCTGGGCTCGGTTCACGACGCGGACGATGCGCTGCAGGAGACGCTGTTGGGGGTGGAAGGGGCGGAGCGGCTTCGAGGGCCGCAGCTCGCTGCGCTCCTGGCTCTACGCGATCGCCACGAACGCCTGCCTGCGAATTCTCGAGAGCCGCAAGCGGCGCGAGCTGCCCGGAGGGGCCGGACGCGGGGACGATCCGGGCGAGCCACTTGCCCAGCCCCTGGCCGAGTCGGTCTGGATCGAGCCCTATCCGGACGAGCTCCTGCACTACGAGAACCGCGAGAGCGTCGAGCTTGCCTACATCGCCGCCCTCCAGTTGCTGCCGCCCAACCAGCGCGCCGCGCTGATCCTGCGCGAGGTCCTCGGCTTCAGCGCGCGAGAGGTTGCCGAGATCCTCGAGACCTCGGTCGCCGCCGTGAATAGCGCCCTGCAGCGCGCCCGTGTAAAGCTCGAGCGGGAGCTTCCGGAACGCTCGCAGCAGGAGACGCTGAGAGCGCTGGGAGATGAGCGCTCTCGCGAGCTGGTAGCCCGTTTCGTCGACGCCTGGAACCGCGCCGACGTGGCGGGGATCGTCGCGATGCTGAGCGAAGAGGCAAGGTTCTCCATGCCTCCCCTGCCGACCTGGTTCCAGGGCAAGGACGACATCGCGGCATTCATCACCGGACGCGTATTCCGCTCGACCTGGCGGTTCGAGGCGACCAGCGCGGGCGGACAGCCCGCGATGTTCGGCTACCGCCGCGATCGCGAGCGAGGACGCGACCGGCTCGAAGTGCTGGTCGTCATCACGTTCGAGGGCGAGCTCGTTGCCGCGGTCACCGCCTTCATCGGCACGGGCGTACTCGCTCGGATCGCGCCACCCGGGACTCCACACAGGGCCGATGAGTTTCGACCCTGAGACCGCTCTTAACACATAGACGCAGATCCCGCTATCGAAGGAGACGATGATGACGCTGCAAGACGAAGGCGGACATGCCGCCATGAAGACACCGCCGATTGTGTCGCCGCAGGCGTGGGAATCCGCGCGCGAGGAATTGCTGGTGAAGGAGAAGGAGCTAACCCGCGCCCGCGATGCGCTCGCCGCCGAGCGCCGCCGGATGCCGAGGATGGCGGTGGAGAAGGCCTACCGCTTCCAGGGCCCGGCTGGCCCGGCGAGTCTGCTCGACCTGTTCGAGGGGCGTCGTCAGCTGATCGTCTACCGGGCCTTCTACGGGCCTGAGGTCACCACCCATGCGGAGGGCGGCGCCTTCCCGGAGCGTGCCTGCGTGGGCTGCTCCTTCGTCGCCGACCAGGTTGCCCATCCCGCCCACCTCAACGCGCGCGACACGACGCTCGCGTTCGTCTCGCGGGCGCCGCAGCCCGAGATACAGAGCTTGAAGGAGCGCATGGGTTGGGAGCAGATCCCCTGGTACACGGTCACTGACGACTTCGACGCCGATTTCGGCGTGGACGAGTGGCACGGGACCAACGCCTTCATCCGCGAGGGCGACCGGATCTTCCGCACCTACTTCATCGACGGCCGCGGCGACGAGCAGATGGGCAGCACCTGGAACTACCTCGACATCACCGCGCTCGGGCGCCAGGAGGAGTGGGAGGACTCGCCGGAGGGCTACCCGCAGACCCCGCTATATCAGTGGTGGAACTACCACGACGCGTACGCGGACCTCGACGGCTCACAGGAGGAGGCGGGATGATCGCCCACATCGCCGGCTTCCCGCTCGAGGAGCTCCTGCCCTCGCTGGGCGGCGCCGGCGCCACGCTGCTGGCGGCGCGAGCCTGGGTGGTCCTGCAGCTGCGACGCGGACGGGAGCCCGGGGCATGACCGATGACAGCTAGCTGGCGCGGCGGTGGCGCCCGCTCCTCTCGGTCCAGAACGGGAACGACCGGTGGGGAGAGTCCGCGTGCTAGGCCATCGCGGCCTGAACCGCGGCGACGAGCTCGGTCAGTTCCGCCTCGTGCTGCTCCTCGACCCAGACGCCGGTCTTGCTCCTGTTGAGCCCGGCCGTGTACTCGATCCGCAGGTTCAGGCGGCCCTTCTTCGGTGGCTTCACCTCGATGCTGGTCAGATTCGCGACCGGTACCCGCTGCAGGTCGCCGGCCCCGAACTCGAGGACGTCGTCATCGAGCCTTACGTGACCGCTGGGCCAGCTCGGCACTTGCACGATCCCGAGCTTACCCCCGCTGGGCGAGCGCGAGCCGGCGACGCCGCTCACGCCCTGCCTGCGGTCGGCTTGCACTCCGTGGTGCGCTGGCACCCCCGGACCGCGACGGGGGAGACAGGAGCCTGTCGGCCTTGGTCTCCAAAACCGTGAATCCCGGCTCCCCCGCTCGCGCCGCCCCGGCAGTCGGAGGCGGTCGCACAGCGATCGGGCGGACCTCGCTCCGCGTCAGTGGTTGCGGAGCGCGTCGATCAGTTCGTCCTTGTTCATGTTCGAGCGGCCTTCGATACCGATCTCCGCCGCCCGTTCGCGAAGCTCTTCGACGCTGCGGTCCTCGTAGCTGCGCCCTTCGCCGCCCTTTTCGCTGACGTCCTGGCCGCCGGCCTTAGCATTTGCGACCCGCGCGGCTTTCTCCTTGCTCTCGCCTTCTTCGCGAAGCTTCTCGTAGAGCTCGTCGTCCTTGACGCTGCTGCCGTGGTCTTTCGCCATGTTGGTGTCTCCTTGCTTCTCGCTCTCGCCGGCTCTCCCACACGGCTACCCGATCGACCCGCTAGAAATCGCGATCCGGCCGCCCGGATCGCCGATGCGCCTGCCCTCGCAACAGATGTCCGCGTCGCAGTCGAGTGCCTGCAACGAGCGTGCGAACAATGCGTACACTCCCAGAGGGCGACCAGGGAGGAGCAGATTGCTTCATTCGAGATTCAATCGTCGCCGTGCCGCAGGAGGGCGAGCGCTGGCGGGCCTCGCGACGATCGCCCTCCTCGTCTTCGGCGTGACAGCCGCTCCGGCGGCGGCGGAAGACCGCTACGTCACGCCCGGCGGGAAAGGGGAACTGTGCAGCGTGCCCAGCCCGTGCGATCTCGACATCGGCATCAACAAAGCAGAAGGCGGCGACACGGTTCGCGTCGCCGGTGACCTTGGCGCCTATCTTGGAATCAGCGTGCAGCTGTTAGCAGTACCCGGCGTCAGCGTGATCGGCGAGGGGCAGCAGGTGCCGCGGATCGTCTTCGAAAATCTCGGGACATTGTTTGTCTCCCTCGGGGCAAGCGCCACGCGGCTTGACCTGAGTCGCACGAGCGGACCCTCAGCCGTGGCCTCGATCTTCGGCACGGGCTCTCGCCTCAGGGCCGAGTCCCCGAGCAGCCCGCCGGTCGGGCTGACCGGATTGCTTCGCGACAGCTTCGTGCACGCGACCGCACCCGAAGCACCCGCAGTCGTGATGAGCACCACCGACGCGAAGCTCCGCAACGTGACCGCGGTGGCCGATGGCGCCGGCTCTGCTGGGATTCGCGCCCTCAGCTTTTACGACATCGTCATGATGAAATGTTTTCCCCTGACCACGGTCGATCTGGGCAACGTGATCGCCCGCGGGGCCGCGTTTGACCTGCAGGCGGTCGGCGGTGGTGAAACCTGCCCTGCCACGATCAACGTCGCCCACTCCAATTACCGGGGCAATGCCGTCTCGCTCCTCGGTGTTGGCGGAGTGGTCGTCGACCAGGGCGGAAACCAGACGAGCATCGACCCGCTGCTCGCACCCGACGGCCTCCACCAGCTGGCGGGCTCACCGACAATCGACGCCGGGATCGGCACACCGGAGAACGGGTCGCTCGACATCGACGGCGAGCCGCGCACCCAGGGCGCGGCTCCGGACATCGGGGCCGACGAGTCCGTGCCACCGCCCGCGCCGGTGGCCACGCCGGACACGACCGCCCCGGTGGGCTCCAAACTCAGGTTCGCTCCGAGGCGGTTTCGGCCCAGGCAGGCCCGGACACCAAGTCTCTCCACAACCAGTGCGAAGAAGCGCCGGAAGCGCTCGCCGCAGACCTCGCGGGTGAGCTACCGGCTCTCGGAGGAGGCCAGGGTGAGCTTCTCCGTGCAGCGCCGCGTGATCGGGCGCAAGAAGGGCAAGCGCTGCCTGATCGGCAAGCGGGCGCGGCGCCTGCGCAAGGCCAGGAAGTGCAGGAGGTTCGTCCGGGTCAAAGGCGGGTTCTCCCACGTCGGCGGAGTGGGCACCAACCGCTTCCGCTTCAGCGGCTACGTGCGCGGCAGGCGACTGCGGCCGGGCGTCTACCGGATGTCAGGTGTGCCGGCCGATGCCGCCGGCAACCGAGGCCGCCGCTTCAGTGGATCGTTTGTGATCGCCCGTCGATGAGGGCAGGGGCACACAGGCTTCGTCTTGCCGTCCCGATCATCTCGCTGCTTGTGATCGCGACCCCGGCACAGGCGGCGACTCTCGTCGTCACCAAGGCGAGCGACAGCGCCGACGGCGCATGCGACGCCGACTGCTCCCTGCGCGAGGCGATCATCGCCGCCAACGCCGACGCCACGGCCGACGAAATCGTCCTGCCGGCCGCCGTGCTGCGGCTCGAACGCAGCCCCTTTCCTGACGACAACTCGGGCGACGTCGGCGACCTCGATGTGACCGGCGACCTCACGATCCGAGGTCAGGGCGCAAACGCCACCACGGTGAACAGCACAATCGAAGCTCGTGTGTTCGACGTCTTGGGTCCGAACACCGATCTGCGGCTGCGTGACCTCACCGTGACGGGTGGCCATGCTCGTTTTCCTGACGACAGTGGTGGGGGCATCAACGCGGAGAAAAGTGGGGAACTGTCGCTCGAAAGGGTGATCGTCCGCGACAACGTCGCGCAGGGTGCGGCGTCGGTCGGTCCCGGCGGCGGCATATACAAGTCCGGCGGCAGGCTGGTTGTGCGCGACTCGGCGATCGTCGGCAACCGAGGCGTGGCCGCGGGGTTCGGCGGAGGCATCTTTGCGGAAAGCACTTCGGCTGAGCTCACAAACGTCACGGTCGCCGAAAATCTCGCCGGTCACAGAGGGGGCGGCGTTTACCTCAGCGCGGCCGCCGGGGACTTCGTGAACGTAACCATCGTCAGCAATGAAGCACGCGGATTTGGCGGGGGGCTTGATGGAGACCTGAGCCTTCTCCGCCTCCGCTCCTCGATCGTCGCCGCCAACGCGGCGCCGACCGAACCGGAATGCACCTCCCCTGGCCCGGCAAGCGACGGGGGCAACGTCGGCCCGGCGGCCTGTGGCCTGACCCAGCCGAGCGACGCCAGTCCGGCCGATCCCGGCCTCGGGCCACTGAGCACCAGCGGGATTCCGGTGCGTGAGCCGCTGCCCGGCAGCCCCGCGGTCGACCGCGCCATCGGCCCATGCCCCCTGACGGACGCGCGAGGGGTCCCACGACCCCAGGGGCCAGCCTGCGACTCCGGCGCGGGCGAGCTTCCGGTCCCGCCTCTGGCGCCCCCGACCGACACGACCGCGCCGGTCGGCTCCAAACTCGCCTTTGTCCCGAGGCGCTTCCGGCCCAGGGTCAAACGCGCACCGAGCATCGCCTCGGCGAGCGCCAGGAAGCGCGGCAAGCGCTCGCGGCGGACCTCGCGGGCAAGCTACCGCCTTTCGGAGGACGCTCGGGTGCGCTTCACCGTACGGCGCCGCGTGACCGGGCGCAAGAAGGGCAAACGCTGCCTGATCGGCAAGCGCTCGCGGCGCCTGGGCAAGGCGAGGAAGTGCAGGAGGTTCGTCCGGGTCAGGGGAGCGTTCACCCACCGCGGCAAGCAGGGCGCCAACCGCTTCCGCTTCAGCGGCTACGTGCGCGGCAGGCGACTGCGGCCGGGCGTTTACCGAATGTCAGGAGTGCCGACCGATGCCGCGGGCAACCGAGGCCGCCGCTTCAGTGGATCGTTTGTGATCGCCCGCCGATGAGGGCTGCGCTCCCGAGGGATGGGGGGCCGCTCCAGTACTTCATTGTCCTGTTTACCCATGAACCTCGCCCAGCCGAGCCGGTGCATCCGACCGAGGCACGAACGATCGGAAATCGATCGCGCCTGGGCGGCTGAATTTGTGCGAAGGTCCTGCCACACGGGGGAGACAGGAGCCTGTCGGCCGTGTCTCCAAAACGGTGATTCCGGGTTCGAGTCCCGGCTCCCCCGCTTGCAGGACGAGGAGCGGACCGGTGGCGAGGTTGGTCGCGACGACCTGGCGGAGCTGCTTGCCCGCCGCGCGCTGACCGAGGACGACGCGCGGCCTGAGGCGGTCGAGCGCCGGCACGCGGCGGGCGGACGGACCGCCCGCGAGAACATCGCCGATCTCGTCGACCCCGGCTCCTTCGTCGAGTACGGGCGCTTCGCGCTCGCCGCCCAGCGCGGGCGACGCGAGCTGGAGGAGTTGATCGCGCGCACCCCCGCGGACGGGCTCGTCGCCGGCACCGCCTGCATCAACGGCGAGCTGTTCGGCGAGTGTGCCGCCTGCGCGGTGCTGAGCTACGACTACACCGTGCTCGCAGGGACGCAGGGCGCGCTCGGGCACCGCAAGAAGGACCGGCTGTTCGAGCTGATCGAGCGGATGCGCCTGCCCACTATCTTCTTCGCCGAGGGCGGGGGAGGGCGGCCGGGGGACACGGATTACCCGGTCGTCTCGGCGCTCGACACTCGTGCCTTCGCCCTCTGGGCGGCGCTCTCGGGGCTGGTTCCCCGGATCGCCGTGGTGGCCGGTCGTTGCTTCGCCGGCAACGCGGTGATCGCGGGCTGCGCCGACCTGATCGTCGCCACGGAGAACGTCTCGCTCGGCATGGGGGGACCCGCGATGATCGAGGGGGGCGGCCTGGGCACCGTCGATGCCGACGAGATCGGGCCGCTCGCCATGCAGGCGGGAAACGGGGTCATCGACGTCTCGGTCGCCGACGAGGCGGAGGCGGTAGCCGCCGTCAGGAAGCTGCTGGCCTACTTCCAGGGCGAGACGCCGGCCGGTGCCGAGCCCGGCCAGGAGCGGCTCCGCACCCTCGTCCCCGAGCGCGAGCGCCGCGCCTACGCCGTCGCCCCCATCGTCGAGACGCTGGCCGACGAGGGATCGGTCACCTTCCTGCGCGAGCGTTTCGCACCCGAGATGGTCACCGCCCTGGCCCGCATCGAGGGCCGGCCGCTGGGGATCGTCGCCAACGACACCCGTCACATGGCCGGGGCGATCACCAGCGACGCCTCCGACAAGGCGGCGCGCTTCATGCAGCTCTGCGACGTCTTCGGGCTGCCGGTCGTCTCTCTCGTAGACACGCCCGGTTTCATGGTCGGCCCGCAGGCCGAGGCGACCGGCCTGGTCCGCCACGCCTCCCGCCTGCTGGTGGCGGGCGCCTCCGTCCGCGTCCCGCTCATCGCCGTGATCCTGCGGCGGGGCTACGGCCTCGGGGCGCAGGCGATGGTCGGCGGCAGCCTGCACGAGCCGCTGCTGACGGTGGCCTGGCCGTCCGCGCATCTCGGTCCGATGGGCCTTGAGGGGGCGGTGAGGCTGGCGCTGCGCAGGGAGCTGGAGGCGATCTCCGACGAGGCGGAGCGCGAGCAGCGCGTCCGCGACCTGACCGCCGCCGCCGAGCGCAACGCGAAGGCCCTCAACGCTGCCACCCTGTTCGAGCTCGACGACGTCATCGACCCCGCCGAGACGCGTACGCTGATCGCCTCCACGCTGGCCGCCGCCTCCGGGCCCGGGGAGACCACCCGCGGCCACCGCTTCGTCGACACCTGGTAGGCCGCTGAGTTCGCCCTTGTCCGCGCTATCCGCGGGTAACGGCGAACTCAGCGTTCAGCGCCGCGGGGCGAGGCCGACCAGCTCGAAGTATCCGATCAGGTAGAGCCGGAGGCCATCGGAGACGACGGGGGTGTAGCCCGCTTGGTCGAGGACGAAGCTGCGGCGGCCGCTGCGGGCATCGACTCCTGTCGTCTTGCGCGTCTTGAAGCTCGAGACGTAGACGGTGTGCCCGATCACCGTTGAGGTGCCGGGCACCGCGCCGCCGACGTCAAATTTCCAGCGGGGCCTGCCGGTGCGGGCGTCGAGCGCGTAGAGGTGCTCGTCGTAGGAGCCGATGTAGACGCTGGGCGGCGTCCCGGGCACCTGCGCCACCGCCGGCGAGCCGTAGACGAAGTTGTGGGTCGGGAAGGACCAGGCGACCTTGCCGGTCCGTTCGTCGAAGGCGAAGACGGTGCCGTCGTCCCGTGCAGCGTAGACGCGCCCGAAGGCGACCGCCGGCGAGGAGTAGAAGCCGCCCTGACCGCGAGGTGGAACCTGGGTAGTGTTGGTGCGCCAGAGGAGGCGGCCGCTGTCGGCGTCGAGGCCGTAGACGCCGCCCTGGTAGTCGGCGACGAAGATGCGGCCGTCGTGGTGGCTGGGGCTCGCTTTGATCGCGCCGGGGGAGTTGAAGCGCCATAGAACGCGGCCGTCCGAGGCGCGCAGGGCGACCAGGTCGGACTCGTCGTTGCCGAGGTAGAGGCTGCCGCCTATCGCCAGCGGCGACGATTCCAGGTGCGCGTGCAGGTCCCGGTTCCATTCGGCCTTTCCGGTGGCGGCATCGACCGCGACCAGCGTCCCGTCGACGAAGGCGAGGAAGACCTTGCCCTGGTGATAGGTCGGGGCGGTGACCTCGGTCGGCGGCCCGGACTGGCGGGGGTCGGTCACCCGCCTCCAGAGGGTCCTGCGGTCGCTCAGCCGCACCGCCCTCGCGTTGCCGTACTTGTTGACGAGGTAGGCGACGCCGCCGGCGACCGCCGGCGGGAACTCGATCAGGGCGTGCGTGTTGATCGACCAGGCTTCGCGCAGCGGGGGATCGACGTCCCGACCTTCGGCGGGGAGGTAGTGCGTGCGCTCGGGGACCCTCCCGAACATAGGCCAGTCGCTCAGCCCGGCCCCGTCCGAGTCGTCGCCCCCGCAGTCCGAGGCCAGGACCGCCAACGCGGCGAGCAGCAAGAGGGAAGCAGCTTGTCGGGCGGCACGCATTCGGCCAGGCTCCTATCGTCCTCAGATCGCCTCGGCTGAAGCGCGGAACGCACGAACGTGCACTCGATCAAGCCGGGAAGCGGCGGACGGGAATCGAACCCGCATCATCGCCTTGGAAGGGCGAGGCTCTACCATTGAGCTACCACCGCACGGGCGAAGCCGCCCCGCGTGGCGGTGCGGCGTCGATGACAGTTTGCACAAACGACGTCGCACTTTGCCATCTCGTCGACGAGGCTTTTCCAGGCACGGTCTCGTAGACCCCGCGAAATCGAGAACTCCTTGTCCCGGAGGTGATCGAACTCCAGCACGAGCGGATCGGTCTCGCCGCAGTCGACACATGGGTGGGTCCGTAGGTACTCCAGAAGGCGGACGATTCGCTCCGCGAGCATCTGTCGCCTCCGCTGGTCCGCCGCATCGATGTACTTCTGTCGATTGGCGAGATAGTGCTCCCGCTTGTACTCGGAGCGACATGGGCGACAGTAGTTGTCGCGTTGCCCTTTCTTCTTGCGGCGCCAATTGAATTCCTCAAGGGGCTTTTCCAGCTTGCAGCGCCCGCATCTCCGCACGGCGGAGAACCTATTGATGCGAACGAACGTTCCCCCTTGCCCCTGGTCTGATCGCAGTGCTTGAACGCTGAGGCTGAGCAGCCGACGGCGGATGCGTCAAAATGCGTCGCACCCCACGGGGAGTGGCGCAGTCTGGTAGCGCACTCGGCTGGGGGCCGAGCGGTCGCCGGTTCAAATCCGGCCTCCCCGATACCCCTGGGCCCGCCTCGTGGCTGTTTGCGGCTGCGGGTGAGAACCGCGTCACAGCCGAGTCCGCAGAAGGATCCGGGAGAGGCGTGGTCGCTGGCGTAATAGGGTCGGGGCATGCATGTCGGCAGCCAGGAAACGTGTCCGCTGCCTGAGCATCCGGTACTGGCCGAGGTGGCTAGCACTCTCAATCGAGCCGGCGTCTGGTGCAAGGTCTTCGACCGCGAGTACCGCGTCGTCTATATCACCGACGAGGGCCGCCTCACCTATGGCGGATTAGTGGGGATGGTCCCGGTACCACTCGGCGCCTACATCTTCGGAGCCGAGTACGTAGACGCCATGCTCAGCTGGCCCGGGGCTGATTGGCGGATCGATGCTGCCCGGGAACTCTTCACAGCGTTGGGCCCGTGGGCACTCGCGGACGCCCCTGGAGGGCGCGATGAACTGCGCGAGATGGTGGACCCCCGACTCCGAGACATCGTTGACGGACTCCAGCCAGCGGAGGCCTCGACGGCGATCACCTTTGCGCTCTCCGGGTTCGGCATGGGCGTCAAGGCTCCGTTCGAGGTCAAGCACCATGCAGTGCGCATCCGCGATGAGAGTGGTCAGTTCATCGGGGTCATGATGCAACTAAAGCCAGCGGTGGGGATGTCAACGATCGGGGCGATCGCCGCGATCGGGGATTTGCGTCACTTCGAGCGGATGCAGCGCGTCGCCAAGGCGGCTCGGCGCCCAACGGCGATCCTGTTCGCCGACCTGGAAGGCTCCTCGTCGCTCGCGCGACGCCTATCTACGGCCAGCTACTTCGCGCTCGGCCGTCGCCTCGCGCGCGCGGCGGATCAGTGCGTCGTTGAAGCCGGAGGATTGGTCGGCAGGCACGTCGGTGATGGGATCGTGGCGTTCTTCCTGTTCGAGACGGCCGGGTCGGAGTCTGCCGCCGCACGCAACTGCATCAGCGCCGCCCGCGCGCTCAGGGATGCCGTCAAAGAGGTCGCCGCCCGCAGCAGACTGCAGCCCGAGGACGTAGTCCTCCGCTTTGGCCTGCATTGGGGGTCGAACCTCTACGTCGGCAACATCTCGACCGTCGGTCGCTCGGAGGTCACCGCCCTGGGTGATGAAGTCAACGAAGCCGCGCGCATCGAGGCCTGCGCAGGCGGCGGGCGTGCGCTCGCCTCCAAGGACCTCATAGAGCGGCTCGATCCCGAAGACGCGGCTGCACTAGACCTCGACCCCGCCAACGTCACCTACATCCCGCTCGGCGACCTCACGACCGCGACCGAGAAGGCCCGCCGCGACGCGTCGACCATGCCCGTCTGCGAGGTGTAGGCCGGACCTTTGTCAACCGTCGGGTTTAACCAGCTTGTGATGCTGCCCCCGCTGCGGGTCACTACATAAGTCGGCCCCGTCCCCGCGGACCCGTCGCAGATTCCGAAGAGGGAGAAGAGAGGTCTCGACTAGGTGGGGTTCCGGTCCACGAACGCTGGTCCGAACACAGG
>DASUUD010000039.1:0-2391 GCA_036374255.1 Solirubrobacterales bacterium
TGTCTCGAGGATCGTTCCTCGCGGCCGCGTCGCTGCCCGCGGCTGCTGCCGGCCGGGGAGCAGGAGCGGATCTGCGCGGCCAGGCGGCGGACGGGTTGGGGGCCGCGGCTGATCGCCGGCGAGACCGGCCATGCGCACGCGACCGTCTGGCGGGCGCTCCGCCGGGCCGGCATCTCACGGGTGCCGCGGCCGCCGCGCGAGCAGCCGCGCCGGTACGAGTGGCCCTGCCCCGGCGATCTGCTGCACATCGACAGCAAGCGCTTCGTCCGCTTCACCCGCCCCGGCCATGCGGTAACCGGCGACCGCCACCGCACCGCTGCCGAGAAGCGGATGCGGGTCGGCCACGAGTGGGTGCGCTCGCTCGTCGACGACCACTCGCGGCTCGCCTACTCCGAGCTCCACCGCGACGAGAAGGCGGCGACGGTGACCGGATTCGTCGAGCGCGGCCTCGCCTTCTTTGAGCAGCACGGCGTCGGGGTCAGGCGGCTGATCAGCGACAACGCCTGGACCTACACCCGCAACCGCTCGCTCGCCCAACTACTCGCCCGCCACAGCATCCGCCACTTGCTGATCCCGTACCGGCGCCCGCAGGTCAACGGCAAAGTTGAGCGCTACCAGCAGACCCTCAAAGCGCGAACGGGCGCTCGGCCAGATCTACCGCTGCAGCGACCACCGCGCGCAGGCGCTGTCACACTGGCTCGACTACTTCAACCAGCGCCGGCCACAGAGCTCGCTCGGCGGCAGATCACCGATCAGGCGTGTCCACAACGTCCGAGGCAGGACATCTAGGCCGTGTTGCCCGGCTCGCGAATTCCGAGGTAGGCACCGGGGTACGCACCAGACGGGCCCTTCTGGCTTCCATGTCACGACGGTACTTTCCCGAAAGTGCCGGTTTGCGGGGATTCCTGTAACGGTGCGGGTTCGGCGCAAGCACCGGATGGGGAGTGACACTCGGAAGGCGCGGCCTCGCCGCAACGCTGTCGCTGCTTGGGACTGGCCTCTCGTACACGTGGCGGCGAAGGCGTAGGTTGTGAAGAGCCCTCGGGGACTCGTCCACCGACCCCATCAGGGCCTATTACTAAGAACTCGTTTCAGAATGAGCCAAAGGCTCTCCCGGCGTGAGCCGAAGCCCGCCGACATACGTAGTTCTGAGCAGTCCGATCCGTGAACTCACGGATACCCCTGGATGCCGTGGGAGAGACACTCCCCCTTGATGGGGCTCTAAGCGATGTCCCTAAGCAGTGAGGTGCGCATGTTCACCTATGTAGGGCTCTTCAGGATCGCGCCGACCGCGCGGGAGCACCTCGACAAGACCCCCGAGTACTTCGACAAGATCCACGAGATCGTCGAGGCCGAGGGCGGTACCGTCGAGCGCTTCCTCGCAGTTATGGGCCCGTGGGAGTATCTCGGCATCTTCGAGTATCCCGATCTCGAGGCCGCGTTCCGCGTCCTCGGCAAGATCGCGAAGCTCGAGGTGTTCGAGACCGAGACCTTCCCCGCAGAGGACGTCAAGGTGTTTTGGAAGGCGCTCGTCTAGCGCCGACGTTCTCCCCAAGGGAACGACGGGGGCCGCCCTCGTGGCGGCCTTCGTCTGCTAGCGCCCGCGCGGCCTGGTCCGGCGGGGCAACGCACCGGCTCGATCGGACCAAACTCAGACTCTGATACGAGCACTGGCTCAGCACGCAGACGGTCTCTCGCGGAGCGACGCGGTTCCCCTGCGCGGGCCACGAGGCTTCGAGCGCCGTCAGTCGGTAAGCCAGCCCTTCCTCTTAGCCGGCCGAGCCTCCTCACTATCCCTCTAGCGCGGTCGGGTGAACGTCCGCATCACTGCTCGCCCTCTCCGACGGGTTCGTTGCTTGCATACAGCCGGCCCGTCGGCTCGTCCCACCACACTGGCGATTCGTTGCGAAGTAGGTCGACGACGATCTGGAACTCGACGGGGGTGGCGAAGGAACTCTCGGGGAACGCCTTCGCCCCGCCGCTCCAATAGATGATGACGTAGCCGTGGTGTCCTGCCGGACTCCATCGGGCGTAGTAGTTGCTCACCTGAACAGCCATTGCTCCTCCCAGAAGACAGTCGGGGACAGAGCCGCAGTTCGAGGAGAAGTCTGACCCACTTGCAGGCCCGGGTCAACGACAGCGGGGATGGGGCGACACCCCGACTCCCCTTCGCGCGGGATGCGGAGCCCGCCGGCACCGAGAGGGCATACCCCGCGCGGCTCTCAATGCGGCGCGACGGAGGCAGCAGCTCGCGGAGCCCGAGGTCGATCCCGGCCCCGAGCACGTCTGAGCGTGATTGTTGCCGCGCTGCCGAACCGAAAGGGATCGGCTCGGTAGATGAGGTGCCAGAAGCCGCGTAGCCAGGTCGGTTCCTGCGACCTCCGAACATCA
>DASUUD010000040.1:0-5015 GCA_036374255.1 Solirubrobacterales bacterium
AGAAGCCCGCTTAGGATTGCGCGACCGATGCGACTCCCCCCACGGTGCGCGATAGCACTCGCCGGGTTGACCGCTCTCCTCGCATTTGGCTGTGGCGCGGAGAACGACGAGGCCCCGGGCGGCTGCCTGGAGGGCGAAAGCGCCTACCTCGACGCCCTTCGCGACGCTCCGGGCCGGGTGAGGCTCGCTGGCGAGACCCCGATCAGCGGCTGCCTCGCCGAGAACCAGGGGGGTGGCGAGTTGGCGATCGTCGGCGCCGCGATGGTCAAAGCGGCGACCAGGCTGAACGGGGAGGCCCGCACCGATCCGGGGGGCCCTGCCCCGTTGCGGCTCGGCTACCTGCTCGGCGCGGCCGATCGAGGCGCCGAGCGCACCGGCGGAATCCACGCCGACCTGATTCGCCGCCTCGAGGCCGCTGCCCTGTACAACCCCGGTGTCCGGCCCCTTCCTCCCGCCTTCGAGCGCGCCTACCGGCGGGGCTTCGAAGCCGGCTTCGCCCGCGGCTGAATACGCTGCTGGGCAACACGACTTGACGGAGGACTGAAGTGAGCGAGCAGCTCTGGGGTGGCGAGACCACCAAAGCCGTTGACAATTTCCCGGTCTCGGGCGAGCGGGTGCCAGTGCCAGTGGTGCGCTGGCTGGGCCGGCTGAAGGCGGCCGCCGCGCGGGTGAACGGTGATCTGGGCAAGCTCGACGCAGACCTGTCGGAGCGGATCGCCGCCGCGGGCGACGCGGTGGCCGCCGGCGAACACGACGACCAGTTTCCGGTCGACGTCTTCCAGACCGGCTCCGGGACCTCCTCGAACATGAACGCCAACGAGGTGATCGCCAAGCTGGCCGGCACCGAGGCGCACCCCAACGACCACGTCAACATGGGCCAGTCCTCCAACGACGTCTTCCCCTCCGCCGTCCACCTGGCGGCGCTGGGCGAGGTCACGAGCGACCTGCTGCCCGCGATCGACGGGCTCGGCGCGGCGCTGGAGGCCAAGGCCGAGAAGTTCGCCGACGTGGTCAAGGCCGGCCGCACCCACCTGATGGACGCGGTGCCGGTCACGCTCGGCCAGGAGTTCGGCGGCTACGCGGCGCAGGTGCGGCTCGGGGGTGAGCGGATCTCCTCGACGCTTCGCAGGGTCGGCCAGATCCCGCTCGGGGGGACCGCGACGGGCACCGGCCTCAACACCCACCCCGAGTTCGCGGCGAAGGTGCGCGAGAAGCTGGTCGCGGACACCGGGCTGGCGATCTCCGCACCGCTCGACCGATTCGAGGCGCAGGGCAACCGCGACGCCCTGGTCGAGCTGTCGGGGATGCTCAAGGTCTACGCGGTCTCGCTCAACAAGATCGCCAACGACCTGGCGCTGATGGGCTCGGGACCGCGCGCCGGGCTCGCCGAGCTGCGGCTGCCGGAGCTTCAGAAGGGCTCCTCGATCATGCCCGGCAAGGTCAACCCGGTGATCCCGGAGGTTGTGATCCAGGTCGCCGGGCAGGTGATCGGCAACGATTCGGCGATCGCCTTCGCCGGCAGCCAGGGACAGTTCGAGCTGAACGTGCGGGTGCCGCTGATCGCCCGCAACCTGCTCGACTCGATCAAGCTGCTCGCCTCCGCCTCGCGCCTGCTGAACGAGAAGTGCGTGGCCGGGATCGAGGCCAACGAGGAGATGACCGAGCGCCACGCCGAGGCGACCCTCGCCACCGCCACCGCCCTCAACCCCCACATCGGCTACGACCGCGCCGCCGACATCGTCAAGGAGGCGGCGGAGTCAGGGCGCTCGCTGCGCGAGGTCGCGCTGGAGCAGGGAGTCGAGCCGTCCGTGCTGGAGGAGGCGCTGGACCACCGGCGCATGGCCCGCCCGCACGAGTAGCGAGCAAGAACGAGGGCGCGAACGCACTTCTTTGCCGGTATCCGAGAAAAACTGCGTTCGCGCTCAGGGGTCCAGCAGGCCCTCAGAGTTCAGCCCTGAAGAGTGACGAGCCGCTCCTCGGTCAGCTCGATGACGGCGTAAGCGGGGCCCTCCCGGGTGTTGCCGGAGTCCTTGATGCCGCCGTAGGGCATCTGGTCGGCGCGGAAGGTGGGAACCTCGTTGATCAGAACCCCGCCGTACTCGAGCGCCTCCGCCGCCCGCAGGCCGCGGCCCATGTCGCGGGTGAAGACTCCGGCCTGCAGGCCGAACTTCGAGTCGTTCGCCATCCGCAGCGCCTCCTCGAAGTCGCCGTAGCGGTCAATCGTCGCCACGGGACCGAAGATCTCCTCACACCAGACCTTGGCGTCGCGGGGCGGCGAGCCCAGCACGGTCGGAGCCAGGCAGCGCCCCTCGTCCACCAGGTCACCGCCGGTCAGCAGCTCCGCACCCCCGGCGAGTGCCTCCTCGACCCACTCCTTGACGCGGTCCCGGTCCCCGGGCGAGATCAGCGGGCCGACGTCGGTCTCGGGATCGAGCGGGTCCCCCACCCGCAGCGCCTCGGCGTTCTCCACGAGGCGGTCCGAGAAGGCGTCGGCTACGTCTTCGTGAACGAGGATTCGCTGGATCGAGATGCAGCTCTGGCCGGCGTGGGAGAAGGCGTGGAGCTTCGCTTTGTCGGCGGCCGTCTCCCAGTCGCCGTCGGAATGAACGATCAGCGGCGCGTTCGAGCCCAGCTCGAGGTTGACCTTCTTGTGGGGGACCTGGCTGCGGATCCCCCAGCCGACCTTCGCCGAGCCGGTGAAGGTGAGGGCGCGAATCAGCTCGTGCTCGACGATCGCCCCGCCCACCTCGGAGCCCGGGCCCGGGATGACGCTCAGCCAGCCCTCCGGCAGCCCTGCCTCGACCAGGATCTCAGCCAGCATCAGGGCGGAGATCGGCGTCTGCCCGGCGGGCTTGAGGACAACGGCGTTGCCGGCGGCGATCGCTGGCCCGAGCTTGTGGGCGACAAGGTTGAGCGGGAAGTTGAAGGGGCTGATCGCCCCGACCACCCCGTAGGGGACGCGGAGCATCACTCCGAGCTTGCCCGCCCCGCCGGTGGAAGCCTCCATCGGAACCGTCCCCCCGGTCAGCTTGCGCGCCTCGACCGCGGAGAAGGTCAGGGTGTCGACACAGCGGGCGGCCTCGACCTGCGCGGTCTTCAGCGGCTTGCCCGCCTCGGCGGCGATCGCGAGGGCCAGCTCGTCGATCCGCTCCCCGGCCAACTCGGCGGCCCGGTCGAGCACGGCGGCGCGCTGGTGCTGGGGAAAGTCGCCCTTCTCGAAGGCCTCCTGGGCCGCCCTTGCGGCCCGATCCACGAGCGCCGCATCGCCTTGGGGCACGCGGCCGACGAGGGACTCGTCGTAGGGGCTCAGCACGTCATCCCACTCGCCGGTCTCGACCCACTCGCCGGCGGCGAGAAGCTTGTGGTCGACTGCCTCGACGGTCTGTGTCGCCATGCTGGACCTCCTCAGGTTCGCTCGATTCAGGGTAGTGCAGGCCGCCGCTCTGGCAAGGCGAATCCTGCGCCCCGCGTCACTCCTTTGTGTCAGGGACCGCGAGCCGCGCGTACACGGTGCGGTGGTCGCTTCCGAGAAGCGTCTCGACCGCGTAATCGGCGATGCAGATGCGAGGGTCGGCGAGGATGTGGTCGATCGTCACCGGGGGGAGGATCCGCCTGCGGGCCGGCCAGGTGGGGGTGAGGCCCTCGCCGGTGACCTCGGCTGCGTCGCGATAGCCACTGTCGAGGATCTCGCGAAGCTCTGCGTGGTCGAGGGTGGCGTTGAAGTCCCCAGCAAGGATCCAGGGCGGGCCTGCCGGGTTGGTGGCGGGCAGGCTGTCCAGCCCGGCCCGCCAGAGATCGACGCTGCTGCGGTTCGGCGGGTATGGGTGGACAGCTACGACCCTCACGGAGCCGCCGTCCGGGAGTCGCACGCTCGCCCGCGGCATGCGTATGGCGGCCAGCGGCGGAGCGGTCAGTCGCCGCAGAGCGAGGCTCGAGTAGACGCCACCACCCGCTGCGCCCCGCCGCACCGAAACAACGCGGTGGGGAAGTAGCCGCTCGATGCCCCTCCTCTCCAGTTCGCGGGCGAACTTCGGCGTCAGCTCCTGCACGCTGAGGATCTCGGCCTCGCGGCGCTCGACCATCTCCAGAAGGTCGCCGACGCTCGCCGTCCCGTGGTGGATGTTGACCGAGAGCACGTCGAGAGGGACAGCGTCCGGCGGCACCGCCTCGGCGTCACCCACCGCCCGAGGAAGGAGGACGGTGACCAGGCCACCCAGGGCAAGTGCGGCGACGATCGCCGCGGCCCAGTTTCGCAGGGCGGCCGCGACGGCCAGCCCCAGGAGCGCGGGGACTGTGAGGTAGGGCGTGTAGGCGATCAGCGGCACCAGCGGGAAGCCGCGCTCCAGGCCCAGGGCGCGGACCAGCACCCACAGCACGATCGGGATCACGGCTGCCCAGATCAGCCGGGCGCGGCCCGCGCCGAGACGCCGCACCCGCTATCCGTCCGGATACGGCTGGATCGGGATCCCGTGGTCGGTCTCCCGCATCCCGAACTCGTAGGCGGCGCCCGCATCCAGTTTGAGCATGCGGGGGGGCTCGGCCGGGCGTTCGACCGTCAGCTCCAGGTCGGCGACCGAGCAGTTGATCGTGTGGTGCTCGGGGCCCTTCGGGTCGGCGTAGACCCAGCCGACGAAGTCCTTCTCGGGCGCCGAGACCCGACCGCGGACGACGAGGTCCTTGCCGGGTAGAACGAAGGAGCAGGCGCCTGGCGCGGCCTCGATCGAGGCGGAGCGGATTTTGTCGAAGCCCCCGAGCCGGTGGGTCACGCCGTCGAGTTCCAGCATCCCGGAGGGCAGCCAAGGAGTCGTCCAGGGACCGACCTTGATCCGCGCCGCGCCGGCGTCGAAGTAGGTGTCGCCGTCCTCGAACCCGGTCCCCTCCAGCCAGACCCAGCGCTCGGCGTGCTCGCTGCCCCAGTTGTGGCCGACCATCCCCGGCCAGCCGCTCAGCTCGATCGTCTCTCCGTCGACCTCGAGCCGCCCCTCGAAGCGGGCGTTGGGATAGGGCGCGACGAA
>DASUUD010000041.1:0-7622 GCA_036374255.1 Solirubrobacterales bacterium
TCGCTTCGGGCTCGACGCCGTCAAGAACGTCGGCCACGCCGCGGTGGCGGCAATCCTGCGAGCCCGCGACGAGGGGGGTGATTTCGCCTCGATCTGGGATTTCTGCGAAAGGGTCGACAGCCGCGCCGTGAACAAGCGGGCGATCGAATGCCTGATCAAGTGCGGCGCACTCGACTCGACCGGGGCCACGCGCAAGGGGATGCTGGAGGCGCTGCCCGCAGCGCAGTCGGCCGGCCAGAAGGCGCAGGAGGACGCCCAGCTCGGCCAGGGCTCGATCTTCGACTTCGGCGAGGCGGTTGGGGCGGGCGAGCCCTCGCCTGCGCACCACCGGCCGCCGATCTCCACGGTCGAGTTCGACCGCCGCGAGCTGCTCGCCCTGGAGAAGGAGACGCTCGGCACCTACCTCTCCTCGCACCCGCTCTCCGAGGTGCGGGAGGCCCTGCGGGCTCGCGTCGACTGCTCCCTCGCCGATCTTTCGGGCAAGCCGGACGGCTCCTGGGTGACGGTCGGCGGGATCGTCACGGAGTGCAAGAAGATCCGCACCAAGAGCGGCACACAGATGATGTTCGCGACGCTCGACGACGTCGAGGGCCAGGTCGAGATGCTGATCTTCAAGGCCGACGAGGCCGATAGCGCCGCGGTGATCTCACCGGATGCCGTGGTGCTGGTGCGTGGCCGGATCGACCACAAGGAGCGGGGGGAGACGAAGCTGGTCGTGCAGGAGGCGGAGCGCTTCGAGCCCGACGGCGAGGAGATCGCGCGCGCCGGCTCCGCCGCCTCGAAGCCGACCGAGCCGCTGAAGCTGGTCATCGATGCCGCCAGGCTGCGAAGCCCTGGACTGGTCGACCAGCTGAAAGAAGTGCTCGAGCATCACAAGGGCGAGGCGAAGGTTCACCTTGCGATTCGCGATGCTGACGGAGAGCACAAGGAGCTGAAACTCGGCGACGAGTACAGGGTCCGGCCCTCGAGCGGACTGCGGGCGGAGCTGGGGCAGGTGCTCGGCTCAGATGCCCTGGCCGCCTGAGCCAGCCCTCCCTAGACTCTCTCTATGCCGCTGACGCGCGAGAAAACCGGGGAGTGCCGCCAGTGCCGCTCCTTCTGCGACAAGATGGTCGAGCCGCGGGGTTGCGTCGAACTCGGCTGCCGTTACCTCTACAGCTTCGTCGACACGCTCACCGGCACGCAGTACCTCGGGTGCATGCAGGGGGTCTACTCCGCCAGGGTCGAGCTTGGGGCGGTCCTTCAGCCCGGTGGCTTCGGCGGCGTGAAGATGACCGGCAATCCGCTTCCCCATTGCCAGTTCACGGTGGAGCGCGCCTACGAGGGCGACGGGCCCGGCTACGACTGCGTCAACCGGCGCTTCTTCGACTGCACCGACGAGGGTCCCGAGGGCCTGAAAGCCTTCGATCTGCGCGACTTCTGAGCTGTCCGAGGGCCGGGCGGGAAGTCGACACCATTCCCTGTAGTATCGGCCCCGGCCATGGGAGAGGACTCGGCGGCGGCAGAGGTCGACAAGATCGTCGCGGAAGCGGCGGGAACCAACGGGGCGCATGGGGAGGGCCCCCGGTTCACGCTCGAGCTGAATCAGGACCAGCTCGACGTCCGCGACTGGGTCCACGGCTTCGCTGAGGGCATCGTGCGGCCGGCGGCCTCCGAATGGGACGAGCGCGAGGAGATGCCGTGGCCGGTGATCGAGGAGGCCGCCAAGATCGGCCTCTACGGCTTTGAAGCGCTGGCCCAATTCTGGGCCGATGAGACCGGCCTCACCCTTCCGATCGTCAACGAGGAGCTTTTCTGGGGCGACGCCGGGATCGGGATGGCGATCATGGGGACCTCGCTGGCCGTGGCGGCGATCTTCGGCCAGGGGACGCCGGAGCAGCTCGGAGAGTGGATCCCGCAGTGCTTCGGCACGGCCGATGAGCCGAAAGTGGCGGCCTTCTGCGCTTCGGAGCCCGACGCCGGCTCGGACATCTCGGCGATCCGCACGACCGCCAGTTACGACGAGGCCAAGGACGAATGGGTGCTGAACGGCCAGAAGGCGTGGGCGACCAACGGCGGCATCGCCGACATCCACGTGGTGATCGCCTCGGTCGATCGCGAGCTGGGCTCGAGAGGGCACGCCGCCTTCGTGATCCCCCCGGGAACGAAGGGATGCGAGCAGGGGGCGAAGGTGAAAAAGCACGGCCTGCGCGCCTCGCACACCGCCGACGTCCACCTCGACGATTGCCGAGTCCCCGGGACCTGCCTGCTCGGCGGCAAGGAGAAGTTGGACGAGCGCCTCGCCCGGGTTCGCGAAGGCAAGCGCTCCAAGTCGCAGGCGGCGATGCAGACCTTCGAGGCCAGC
Source organism: Solirubrobacterales bacterium (assembly GCA_036374255.1). GTDB lineage: Bacteria > Actinomycetota > Thermoleophilia > Solirubrobacterales > 70-9 > VRUE01. The sequence continues at coordinate 2,345 of DASUUD010000041.1, forward strand.
CGCCCCACGGTCGGCGCGCAGGCGCTCGGCATCGCTCGCGCCGCCTACGAGTACGCGCTCGGGTACGCCAAGGAGCGCGAACAGTTCGGCCGGCCGATCATCGAAAACCAGGCGATCGCCTTCGCACTCGCGGACATGAAGCTGGAGATCGACGCCGCCAGGCTGCTGGTCTGGCGGGCTGCCTGGATGGGCCGCAGCGGCCAACGGTTCGTCAACGCCGAGGGCTCGATGTCGAAGCTGAAGGCGGGCGAGGTGGCGGTCGACGTGACCGAGCGCGCGATCCAGATCCTCGGCGGCAACGGCTACACGCGCGAGTACCCGGTCGAGCGGATGCACCGCGACGCGAAGATCTACACGATCTTCGAGGGCACCTCCGAGATCCAGCGACTGGTCATCTCGCGCGCGATCTCCGGTATGCAGATCAGGTAAGCCCGCGGGCCTTGAGGCCCGCTTTGCGCAGCCGCTTTGCGGCCTGGACCTCCCTTCGGTCGGGGCCTTTCTTGCGCGGTCCCGGCGTCTCGAGGATCGCCGGCAGCCCCTCGAAACGCGGCTCCGAGAGGAAGGCCCCGAGGCCCCGATTGCCCATCTCGCCCTGGCCGACGTTGGCGTGGCGGTCACGGCGGGAGCCGAGCGGCGCCGCGGCGTCGTTGACGTGCACGCAGCGCAGCCGCTCCAAACCGACCTTCGCGTCGGCCTCGTCGAGCACTGCGGAGAGGTGCTCGGCGTCGGTGATGTCGTAGCCCTGCACGAAGAGGTGGCAGGAGTCGAGGCAGAGGCCGAGCCGTTCTCCGCCGCCGGCCAGCTCGATCAACTCGGCGGTCTCGTCGAAGTCACGGCCCAGCAGCCCTTTGTGTCCCGCGGTCTGCTCGAGCAGGAGAGGGCAGCCCTCGCTGCCGGCCAGCGCCGCCGCGATCACCTTCGCCGCCCGCTTCATCGACGGCGCGTGGGGCTCGCCTTTCCGGGCCCCGGGGTGAAGGACGACTCCGGCGGCGCCGATCCCATCACCGGTCCGCAGCGCGTGGGTGAGCGAGCTGAGCGACTTCTTCCGCATCTCGGCGTCCTTGGTCGCGCAGTTGATCAGGTAGACCGCGTGGATCACCACCGCTTCGATTGGGGAGCCGGCCATCGCCTCGCGAAAGGCGGCGAAGTCCTCGTCCCCGTAGCGGGTCGGCCGCCACATCCGCGGGCTCTGGTTGAAGATCTGGATTGATTCGCAGCCCAGCTCGACGCCGCGCTCCACGGCCTTCTCCAAGCCCCCCGCTGTGGAAACATGCGCGCCGATCAGCATCGTGTCCGAGGACTCTCCAATCCGCCTCAGGTTTGCCCCTTCCCCTACGGGTGCCCTCCATATCGGCGGGGCGAGGACGGCACTCTACAACTGGCTCGCGGCGCGACGAGCCGGCGGCACGCTGGTGCTGCGGATCGAGGACACGGACCGGGAGCGATCGACTCCGGAGAACGTGGAGCAGATCCTCGACGCCCTTCGCTGGCTGGAGCTCGATTGGGACGAGGGGCCAATTTCCCAGGCCTCCCGCGCCGACCGCCATCAGCAGGCTCTGCAGAGGCTCCTCGAATCCGGCGCCGCCTACCACGACACCGCCACCGCGGCCGACGTCGAGGCCTGGAAGGCCGAGCACGGGGCGGACCGAGGCTACCGCGGGACCCCGGTGGACGAGGCGGACGCGGCCGTCCGGTTGCGCGTCCCCGACGAGGGGGAGACCGTCGTCCACGATCTGATCCGGGGCCCGGTCCGATTCCCGAACAGCTCCTATGACGATTTCGTGATCGCCCGCGGCGACGGCTCGGTTCTCTACAACTTCGCGGTCGCCGTCGACGACGCCGAGATGGAGATCACCGACGTCGTCCGCGGCGACGACCACCTCTCCAACACGCCCAAGCAGCTGCTCGTGCTCGGGGCCCTCGGCCACGAGCCGCCGCGCTATGCCCACCTGCCGCTGCTGCACGGTCCCGACGGCCGCAAGCTCTCCAAGCGGCACGGCGCGGCCTCGGCGCAGGAGCTGCGCAAGGCCGGGTACCTGCCGGCGGCGGTCCGCAACTACCTGGCGCTGCTGGGCTGGGGCGCCGACGACGACACCACCGTAATGTCCACCGAGGAGCTGGTCGAACGCTTCCGCATCGAAGACGTCGGGCGCGCCGCGGCGATCTTCGACGAGCAGAAGCTCCGCTGGCTCAACGGCCGCTTCATGCGCGAGCTGCCGCTCGACCTCTACACCGAGGCGGTCGCCCGCCACCTCGGGCGCGAGCCCGACGATCGCCTGCGCGTGGCCAGCGAGATCGTCCAGGAGAAAGCCCAGACACTGGAGGAGGTCTGGCCGCTGATCCGCTTCCTCTTCGGTCCCCCGGTTGAGGACGAGAAGGCATGGCGCAAGATCATGAAGGGGGACGCCCGGGCCCTGCTCGAAGCGGCTCGCGAGGCGCTCTCCGCTGCCAACGGCTTCGACGCCGCCTCGGTCGAGGCGGCGCTGGCGCCCCTACCCGAGCGGCTGGGGACAAAGCCCGGGAAGGTCTACCAGCCGATCAGGGTGGCGATCAGCGGCGGCTCCGTATCGCCGGGCATCTTCGAGTCCCTGGCCGCGCTCGGGCGCGAGGAGTCGCTGGCGAGGATCGACGCGGCGATCGCGCGGCTCTGAATCCAGGCGCGGGTCTGAGAGGACAACCCGGGACCGTTCGCCTGGCCCAACCGTACAAATCGTGGGCGACCCTGCCCAGTTTTGGGGAGCCCATGACTAAACCGTGCGTCCTTCCCTGCCGATGAGATTGCCGAACCCGATGGATGACGCGAACCCAAGTGTGGCGGTGAGGACCGAGGTCGGCCCCAGCAGGGAGAGTGGCGGTAACGCGGCCCCCGGCGCCCGCCTGGCGGCGGCGTTCGAGGCGGTCGAACGCTTCCCCGCTCTGGTCGAGTCGCGTGCTCGGGTGATGCAGGCGGCGACTTCGGACAACCCCCGAATCGGTGTGCTGGTGGAGGCGGTCGAGTCGGACGTCGCCCTGACCATCGCGGTGCTGCGCTACGCGAATCGCTCCGGTGGAGGCGGTGAGATCTCGGGGATCCCTCAAGCTATCGAGGCGCTGAGGCCCTCCGGCGTGCTCGCGATCGCGGGCACCGCGCCCGTCTTCGACTTCTTCGAGCCGAACGGGGGCTGGGAACTGCGGCCGGAGCGCTTCCGGGTCCACGCCCTCGCCACCCAGCAGGCTGCGGAGCGGATCGGCCGCGCGGTCGGCTGGCCCGAGCGTGACGAGCTCGCGGTCGCCGCCCTTCTGCACGACATCGGGCGCCTCGTCATCTCCAAACTTCACCCCGGGCGGCGCTCGTACTTCGATCCGGTCGCCAACCCGCCCGAGCAGCGGATCCGCGAAGAACGGGACCAGCTCGGGATCGACCACGCGCTTGTCGGTGGCGTGCTGGCGAGGCGCTGGAACATCCCTCAATCGATCGCGGTGGCGATCGAGCGCCACCACGCGGACGACGCGGACGGGCTGGCCGCGCTGGTGGGCACCGCCGACATGGTGGCGCACTATTCCCAGGGAGAGGCCGTGAACCCGGAGCGCCTGCGCGGGGTCGCGAAGCGCTGCGGCTTGGACGCCGATGGGCTCCGCGACCTCCTTTACGAGCTGCCGTTCCCAAGGCAGGATGGACGGCGCATCGTCGAGCCCTGCCCGCTCTCGGCCCGCGAGCTGGACGTGCTTCGGTACCTGTCGGAGGGCATGGTCTACAAGCAGATCGCCAGCGAAATGCAGCTTTCGGTCTCGACCATCCGCACCCACCTGCACAACGTGTACGGAAAGATCGGCGCGGTCGACCGTGCGCAGGCCGTGCTCACCGCTCGCGAGCGCGGCTGGATATAAACCGCCGCCCCCTCAGCTTCGCGTCCGGGGGCGGCCTGTTACTCGATCAGGCACTCTCGAAGCGCGATGGCGACGGCGTGGGTCCGGTTCTTTGCGCCCAGCCGGGCCAATGCGTTCTTCGTGTGGGTCTTGACGGTTTCCTCGCTGAGGCCGAGATCGCGCGCCGCGGCGGTGGTGGAGCCGCCGTTCGCCAGCAGCTGGAGGATCTCGCGCTGGCGCAGGGTCAGCTTGCCGCGGCTCCCCTTCGGCGGCACATCAGGGTCGACGAACGACTCCTGGGCGAGGGCCGCTTCGACGGCTGAGCGCATGGCCTCCGGCCCGGCGGTGCGCGCGACGTAGGCGGATGCGCCGGCGCCGAATGCGTCGCTGGCGAGGTGCCGCTCGGCCCGCTCGCCGTGGGCGACGATCCCCAGGCCGGGCTCGGCTCTGCGGAGCGCCCGGATCGCCTCGTTGCCCCCGATCCCGGAGTTGCCCTCGACCCCGACGCTCCTGCGCAGATCGATGATCGCAACGTCGATGCTGCCAACGTCGCGGATCAGCTCCAGCGCCTCCTCGCGGCTCTCGCTCTCGTAGACCTGAAAGCCGTTTCCGAGCGCTTCGCGAACACCCAGACGGACCAGTGGATGTCCGTCGATCACAAGGCATTGTGGGCGCGCGGAACCCAAGCCCCGATCCTAATGCAGCCCGGTCCGCGCCGTGCGGTAGAAAGAGCCGAGTGATCTCGATCACCTCCAAGTCCCGTTACGCGGTCGTCGCGATGGCGGAGCTTGCTCGCAGCGGGGACCGGCCGGTACCGATCAAGGAGCTGGCCGAGCGCCGGGGCATCCCCGAGCAGTTCCTCGAGCAGCTCTTCTCGACCCTCCGCAGGGCAGGGCTCCTCACCTCGCACCGCGGGATGAAGGGCGGCTACACGCTCTCCCGAGCCCCTGAGGAGATCACGGTGCTGGAGATCGTCCAGACCCTCGACGGCAAGGTCGGCCAGGAGGCCGAAGAGGCAGGCGGGATCTGGGCGGAGGGAGTGTCCGCCCTGCGCAAGGTGTTCGGCCAGACGACGATCGCCGAAGTCGCCCGCCGCGAAGCCGAGGAGGCGGGCGCGGGGATGTACTTCATCTGATGAGGATCGGCGCCGAGGCCTCGGCTGTCGTCGGCGGCACGCCGCTGGTCGCGCTGCGCCGCCTGGGCGCGGATCTGGAGGCGGAGGTCTGCGCGAAGCTCGAGTACTTCAATCCCGGCGGCTCGGTGAAGGACAGGATCGGCGTGGCGATGATCGACGCCGCCGAGCGGGACGGCACGATCGAACCGGGAAGCTCGGTGATCGTGGAGCCGACCAGCGGCAACACGGGCATCGCGCTGGCCATGGTCTGCGCGGCGCGCGGTTACGAGCTGATCCTCACCCTGCCCGAAGGGATGA
>DASUUD010000042.1:0-4349 GCA_036374255.1 Solirubrobacterales bacterium
CCGCCGGGGAGGTCGAGCCTGGTCCCATCGCAGGTCATGGTAAGGCGCAGCGGAAAGCCCTGCCACTGCCGATCCGAGCAGTCGAACGCGCCGCCCTGGGCCCCCAGACGTGCCGCGGCGCGGTCAAGCTCGCTCTCGGCGCGTGCCTGGGCATAGAACCAGTATCCCGTCCACCCGGCTAGGACGACGAGGACCAGCAGGGGCAGTATCAGCAGCCGGAGTCGGAAGGCAGAGGTCATTGCGGCCTGCGAGCTGTTCCTGATATTCCCCGCCCGATCGATCGACGAGAGGCGGTATGCAGGAAAACTGGGTCTTTGGCTACGGCTCGCTGATGTGGCGGCCGGGGTTCGCCTTCGCCGAGCGGCGGCGCTCCAGGCTGCGCGGGCTGCATCGGCGGCTGTGCGTCTATTCCCATGTGCACCGCGGCACCCCCGACCGGCCGGGGCTCGTCATGGGGCTCGACCGCGGCGGGGCCTGCCGCGGCATCGCCTTCAGGATAGAGCCCGAGGACTGGGAGGAGACGCTCGCCTATCTGCGGGAACGCGAGCAGGTCACCAACGTCTACCTCGAAGTCTCCCGGCCGGTGCAGCTCCTCGACGGCGAGGAGCGCGAGGTCATGGCGGTCACCTATGCGGTCGACCGTAGCCACCCGCAATATGCCGGCAAGCTCGGCCTCGATACCCTCCTGGAGCACATCGCCCAGGGCCACGGCATCTCGGGGCGGTGCGCGGACTATGTGCTCAGCACCGCCGCGCACCTGCGCGAGCTCGGCGTCGAGGACCGCCTGCTCGAAACCCTCGCCGAGCGTATCGCGCTCGAAGCCGCCTAGCTCGCCCGGGCGAGGTTCCGCAGCACGTAGTGCAGGATGCCCCCGGCCTGGAAGTAGTCGAGCTCGTCGAGGGTGTCGATGCGGCACAGCAATGTGACGGTGGCCCGGCGCCCGTCGGCGCAAGCGATTTCGGCGGCGATCTCCTGGCGCGGCCGCAAGGCCTCGCCGAGGCCGCGGATGGTCACCGTCTCGTCGCCCTTGAGGCCGAGGCTCTGCCAGCTGTCGCCGCTCGCGAACTGGAGCGGCAGCACCCCCATGCCGAGGAGGTTCGAGCGGTGGATGCGCTCGAAGGACTGTGCGATGACGGCCCGCACCCCGAGCAGCCGGGTGCCCTTGGCGGCCCAGTCGCGCGACGAGCCCGCGCCGTATTCCCGGCCGGCAAGCACGACCAGCGGCACGCCCTCCCGCTGGTAGCGCATGGCGGCGTCGTAGATGTCCATGCGCTCGCTCGACGGGTGGTGGATGGTGACGCCGCCCTCGACCCCCGGCACCATCTGGTTCTTGATGCGGATGTTGGCGAAGGTGCCGCGCATCATCACCTCGTGGTTGCCGCGCCGCGCGCCGTAGGAGTTGAACTCGACGCGCGGCACCCCGTGCTCGGTAAGATAGCGGCCGGCCGGGCTGTCGAACTTGATCGAGCCGGCGGGTGAGATGTGGTCGGTGGTCACCGAATCGAGGAACATGCCGAGAATCCGGGCGTTCTCGACATCCTTGACCGGCACCGGCGTCAGGCTCATGCCCTCGAAATAGGGCGGGTTGCGGACGTAGGTGGACGCCGCGTCCCAGTCATAGGTGAGCCCGCGGGTGACGTCGATCGCCCGCCATTCCTCGTCGCCCTTGAACACGTCCCCGTAGCGCGAGCCGAAGGATTCGCTGGAGACGTGCTGGCGGGTGACCTCGGCGATCTCGCCCGAGCTCGGCCAGATGTCCTTGAGGTAGACGGGCTTGCCGTCGCGGCCGTGGCCGAGCGGGTCCGTCGCCAGGTTCACGTTGATCGTGCCGGCGAGCGCATAGGCGACGACCAGCGGCGGCGAGGCGAGATAGTTCGCCCGGACGTCCGGGTTGATGCGCCCCTCGAAGTTGCGGTTTCCCGACAGCACCGAGCAGGCGACGATGTCGTTCTCCCGGATGACCTCCGAGATCGCTTCGGGCAGCGGCCCGGAGTTGCCGATGCAGGTGGTGCAGCCGTAGCCGACGAGGTCGAAGCCGAGCTTGTCGAGCTCGCTCTGGAGGCCGGCGGAAGTGAGATAGTCGGTCACCACCTGGCTTCCGGGCGCCAGCGAGGTCTTGACATGGGGCTTCACTTTCAGGCCGGCGCGGTTGGCGTTGCGGGCAAGCAGGCCCGCGCCGATCATCACCGACGGGTTGGAGGTGTTGGTGCACGACGTGATGGCGGCAATCACGACGTCGCCATGCCCGAGATCGTGGTTGACGCCGTTGACCGGAAAGCGGCGGCCGAGCTCGCCCGGCTTGCCGAATTCGGTCTCCATGTGCCTGGCGAAGGCGGCCGCCACTTCGTCGACCCCGACCCGGTCCTGCGGCCGCTTCGGCCCGGCGAGCGAGGGCCTGACGCTCGCAAGGTCGAGAACGAGGGAGTCGGTGAAAAGGGGGTCCGGCGTGTCGGCTACGTGGAACATGCCCTGGGCGCGGGCGTATTCGCCGACGAGCTCGACGAGGTCGGCCGGGCGCCCGGTCGCGGCGAGGTACTTGAGCGTCTCGCGGGTGACGGGGAAGAAGCCGCAGGTGGCGCCATATTCCGGCGCCATGTTGCCGATCGTCGCCTGGTCCTCGACCGTCAGGCTGGCGAGGCCGGGCCCGTAGAACTCGACGAACTTGCCGACGACGCCCTTCTGGCGCAGCATCTCGGTGACGGTCAGGACGAGGTCGGTGGCGGTCGCGCCCTCGGCGAGCTTGCCCGTCACCTGGAACCCGACGACCTCCGGGATCACCATGGAGATCGGCTGGCCGAGCATCGCGGCCTCGGCCTCGATGCCGCCGACCCCCCAGCCGAGGACCGACAGGCCGTTGACCATGGTGGTGTGGCTGTCGGTGCCGACCAGCGTGTCGGGGAAGGCGAACTGGACCGCGCTGCCGTTGCGGCGCTCCTCGGCGCTCCACACGGTGCGCGCCAGATATTCGAGGTTGACCTGGTGGCAGATGCCGGTGCCGGGCGGCACGACGCGGAAATTGTCGAAGGCAACCTGGCCCCACTTGAGGAAGGTGTAGCGTTCGAGATTGCGCCGGTACTCCATCTCGACGTTGCGGTGGAAGGCGGTCGATGAGCCGAAGAAGTCGACCATCACCGAGTGGTCGATCACCAGGTCGACGGGGGCGAGCGGGTTGATCTTCCTCGGGTCGCCGCCGAGCTTAGCCATGGCATCGCGCATCGCCGCGAGGTCGACGATCGCCGGCACGCCCGTAAAATCCTGCATCAGCACGCGGGCCGGGCGGAACGCGATCTCGTGCTGCGAGGTGCCGCCGTTCCTCAGCCACTCGGCCACCGCCAGGATATCGTCGCGGGTGACGGTGCGCCCGTCCTCGTAGCGCAGCAGGTTTTCGAGCAGCACTTTCAGCGAGGCCGGCAGCGCGGCGATACCGTCGAGGCCGTTCTGCTCCGCCGCCTTGAGGCTGTAGTAGTCGTAGGATTTGTCACCGACCTGCAGGGTTCGCCGGCAGTTGAAGCTGTCGAGGGACTGCATGGTCATGGGTAGGGCCTCCAGCAACGCGATGACCGGTTGCGCGGGGGACGCGGGCATCGCCGAAAGGTTGGACTGGCGCCCTTCTAGTGCCTTTCCGTTGCAGAGGCCAGCCGCCCGGGAAAGGTCAGGCAGGCGTCACGGAGCGCTCCGCGGACGAATGGTCCCGGAGGGAAGGGGGGTCAGGGAGCGCCGGCGGGACGCTCGTTTGAAAGGGTGCGCCCGGCCGGCGCTCCCAGGCGGTGTCTGAAGGTCTCCATTCCACGCTTTTTCAGCCGCGAGGGCGCTCCGGTCGTAGTGCCGGAGGGGTGGCGGAGGAGACCCCCGGGACGGGCGGGACCGTTATCCCGCCGGGCAAGAGATACCCGGCGAGCCCCGACCGGCGCGGGCGCCGCTCCCCTGCCACGTGGTCAGGCCGGTCCGGACGACGCCCCCCGGCGGCAAGGGATGGGCGAAGGGTACGACGGAACATTGTCCTGTCAATGCATTTTTTCCTATCGGGCGTTCTCTTGCCGCGGCCAGCCGCCCGGGAACCGTCAGGCGGACGTCAGGGAGCGCTCCGATCGATGGTCCCGGGGGAACCATGGGTGAGGGAGTTCGCGGCGCTCAGTTGCCAGAGCCGGGGGGCCGGCACGGGAGCCCCCGGAACGGCCGGGTAATCTTCCCAGCCGGGCCGGGGGCCCATCGTGACAGTTCTACTCAGCTGTACGGATTGACGCAGCGGTGCCGCAGACCGTCATAGCCGAGGAACGTGTCCGTGACAGGGTCATAGGAGCGATAACGATTCAGGCACCACTGCACATGATCTGACACATAGGAGGGAC
>DASUUD010000043.1:0-23478 GCA_036374255.1 Solirubrobacterales bacterium
CCCAGCGCGATCTCGGTGGGATCGATGGCGCCCCAGGCGGAACTCCTTCCCGGCCTCTACCTGAGCGGGAGCGACGAGGCGGACCACGCCACGGCGACGTTCGCGCCGGGAAGCGTCACCTTCACGCTCGGCGCCGGATCCGCCGGCGACTTCGACCCGAGCCCGTCGGCGGCCGGCGGCTGCGAACCGCCCGGCCCCGACGCTGTCCTCTGCCCGGTGGACGGCCCTCCCGACGCGGTGGTCCTCGCCGGGATGGACGGAGACGACACGCTCACCGCCGCCGGCTTCCCCGAGACGACCTCCGTGATCCTGCTCGGCGGCGCCGGTGCCGACCAGCTGGTCGGGGGCGAAACCGAAGACGCCGTGGTCGACGGATCCGGCCCCGACATCGCCTTCGCCGCGGGCCGGGATGATGCCGTGCCGAACAACGAGGGCGCCGACGACCTCGATGCGGGAGCCGGCGAGGACCTCTTCGTCTCGAATTCGGTCTGCGAGGGTGACCTCCTCGACGGCGGCCCGGACCGCGATAACGCCAACTGGGCCAACTTCGGCTCCGGCGTTTCCATCGACATGAGCGCGGAGCTGGCCGGCCTCGTCGGTGCGGATGGCAAACCCACCTGCGGCCCCGACCCGCTGTCGACGCTCCGGGGCATCGAGGACATCGAGGGCACCAACCACGATGACACTCTCGTCGGAAACGGCGGCGACAACCAGATCCTCGGCCGGCTAGGCGCCGACAGCTACTTCGCTGCCCCCGGCAACGACCACATCCTTGCCAACTCCGGCGACTCCGACCTCGTGATCGATTGCGGAGATGGCTTCGACACGGCTCTGATCGACATCCCGACCAGCACCTATCAGGACCCCAGCCCGACCGCCTGCGAGTCGGTCGAAGAGCGGCCTCCGAACAGCTTCCGGCCGCCCGACACGCCGCCCGGCCCCGAGCCGCCGGACGCGGACCAGCCCCTGCCGCCACCGCCGCAGCAAACGATCCGCGACACCAGGCCGCCCCAAACGCGGATCAAGCACCGGCCGCCCAGGCGGTCGCTCACGAAGCGCAAGAGCCGCAGGGTCGCCTTCAGATTCGCCGCGAACGAGCGGGCGAGGTTCCGCTGCAAGATCGACCGCCGCAGGTACGGGTCCTGCCGCTCACCCCGGATCTACAGGCTGCGGCCGGGGAGGCACGTCTTTCGGGTCTTCGCGATCGACAGGGCCGGCAACCGCGACCGGACGCCGGCACGATTCGGCTTCCGGGTGAAGCGGGTCAGCGCCCGCTAGAGCCGAAGCCCCCGTCGCCGCGGGTGGAATCGCTCAGCCCCTCGACCTCCACCGGCTCGGCCAGGGCGACCGCCACGATAACCAGCTGTGCGATGCGGTCGCCAGCCTCGATCCGGAAGGTCTCGGCCGGATCGGTGTTGAGCAGCAGCACCCGGACTTCCCCTCGGTAGCCCGCGTCGATCAGGCCGGGGCTGTTGACGAGCGCGATCCCGTGCTCGCGCGCCAGCCCGGATCTGGGCAGCACCAGCCCGGCGTGCCCCTCCGGTATCTCGACCGCGATCCCGGTTCCGACGCTCCAGCGCTCACCGGGCCCGAGGTGGGCGGGCTCGCAGGCGTGGAGATCGAGCCCCGCGTCGCCCTCGTGGGCGCGGCCGGGCAGCACCGCGCCCTCCTCGAGCTTCGAGACCTTCAGTTCCACGCGGCCAGCCTAGAGGCTCGGGCATTCAGGCGACCGCGAGGTCCTCGAAGCGATGCAGCTCCGCGAGCGGGACCTTGGCGTGGACCAGGACCCCGTCGGCTCGCTCCGTGCGCTCCAGATCGCCCGCCAGTTCGTGCAGTTCGTGCAGCCGCGCCCCGTCCTCGTAGGGGACGAGCAGCTCGACCTCGGCCACCGTGTCCTCGAAGGCAGCCTCGATCTCGGCCCTCAGCTCTGAGAGCCCCTCCCCCTCCAGGGCGGAGACGAGTACGGCCTCCGGATGGCGAAGCAGCGCCTCTCCCCGTGCGTCCTCGTCCAGCAGGTCGCCCTTGTTGAGGACGAGCAGTCGCGGCGTCCCCCCCGCCCCGATCTCCTCCAGGACCTCGTCCACGGCGCGCATGTCGGCGAGGCGGCGCCCCTCGGGCGCGGCGGCGTCCACCACGTGCAGGATCAGGTCGGCGAGCACCGTCTCCTCGAGCGTCGCCTTGAATGCCTCGACCAGCTGGTGCGGAAGCTTCTCGATGAACCCCACCGTGTCGGTCACCAGGAATTCGCGACCGGACAGCTCGAAGCTGCGCGTGGTCGGGTCCAGGGTGTGAAACAGCTTGTCCCCCACACCCACCTCGGCGCCGGTGAGCGCGTTCAGCAGGGTCGACTTGCCGGCGTTCGTATAACCGGCCAGGGCGATCCGCGGCAGGGACGAGCGCTCCCGCCGCGCCCGCATCACGCCCCGGTTCCGCTCCAGCTGCGTGAGCCGGCGCCTCAGCACCGAGATCCTGTTGCGCGCGAGGCGGCGGTCGGTCTCTATCTGGGTCTCCCCCGGCCCGCGGGTCGGCGCGCGGGTGCCGATCCCGCCGTCGAGTCGATCCAGGTGACTCCACAGTCCCCGCATCCGCGCCATGTTGTACTCGAGCTGGGCCAGCTCGACCTGGAGCTTTCCCTCGGCGGAATGGGCGTGGTCGGCGAAGATGTCGAGGATCACGGCGGTGCGGTCGATCACCGGCAGGTCGAGCGCGGCCTCCAGGCTTCGCTCCTGCCGTGGCGCCAGCTCGTCGTCGCAGGCGATCACGTTGGCGCCGGTCTCCCTGATCGCGGCTTTCAGCTCCGCCAGCTTCCCCCTGCCGAAATAGCGGTCCGGGTCGGGGCTGGAGCGTCGCTGCACAAGCTCTCCCGCGGTGGCGACGCCCGCCGTGCGCAACAGCTCCTTCAGCTCGGCGAGCGAGTCGGGGCGCTCCTCACCGTCAACGACGCCAATCGCCATCGCCCGCTGGCGTGCCCGCGGATTCGTGACACCGGCCCCGTTACCCTGCCGCCGGGTCTGCACGCTGCGCCCGTTCCTCGATCTTTCCATTCAGCTTGATTCTAGGCGTCCCCTGAAGCCGGTTAGGCTAGGAGGGATGAGGGTCTTCTTGACAGGGGGGACGGGATTCATCGGAGGCCAGGTCGCCCGCCAGCTCCGAGAGCGCGGCGACGAGGTGGCCTGCCTTGTCCGCAGACCGGAGAATGCCGAGCGGCTCTCGGCGCTCGGGTGTGAGCTGGTCCGCGGCGATCTAGGGGACGAGGTGGCGATCCGCCGCGGGATGGAGGGATGCGACGCTGTCATTCACGCCGCCGCGATGTACGAGGTCGGTATCCCCGCCTCACAGCGCCCGGCGATGTACGACGCCAACGTGAAGGGCACCGAACGCGTGCTGCGAGCGGCCCTGGAGGCGAAGGTCTCCAGGGTCGTACACGTCTCCACCGTCGGCGCCTTCGGCAACACGAACCGCAGGGTGGTCGACGAGTCCTACCAACACCCCGGCAAGGAATTCACCTCCTACTACGAGGAGACGAAGCTCGAGTCCCACCGGATCGCCAGGCGGATGATCGAGGATGAGGGCCTCCCCTGCGTGATCGTGCAGCCCGGCGGCGTCTACGGGCCGGGCGACACCTCCCAGGTCGCCGATCTGATGGAACAGTTCCTCTCGGGGCGGATGCCGCTGATCCCCTTCCCCGAGCTGGGCATCTGCATGACCCACGTGGAGGACATCGCGACCGGGATACTCCTGGCGCTCGACAAGGGAGGGGTGGGCGAGACATACGTGCTGAGCGGCCCGGTGACCACGATGCGCGACGCGGTCGAGATCATCGCCGGGCTGACCGGCCGCAAGGCCCCCAAACGCGCCGTGCCGGTGCCGCTGCTGAAGGCGCTGACCCCGCTCGGGCCGCTGGTCGGCAAGCTGACGGGCCAGCCGCCGAACCTGCGGGAGCTGATCTCCTCCGCCGACGGGGTCACCTTCTGGGCCAGCCACGAGAAGGCCACCCGCGAGCTTGGCTACGCACCGCGCGGGATGGAGGAGGGGCTGCGGCAGACCCTCGAAGCCGACGACCGCTTTCCGGCTCCCGTCGCCGCCTGAGCGGACGACTCCGATGCGCGTCATCGACGTCGAGCACCTCGGCCGACCGCATGTGATCGGCTGCTGGCAGGTGGGCGAGGCCCTGGTCGACCCGGGGCCCGAGTCCTCGCTGAAGACGCTGCTGGCGGGGCTCGGAGACGAACGGCCCCGGGCCCTGCTGCTCACCCACATCCACCTCGACCACGCGGCTGCGACCGGCGCGCTGGTGCGTCGCTGGCCGGACCTGGAGGTGTACGTCCACGAGCGCGGCGCGCCTCATCTGATCGACCCCTCGCGGCTGCTGGCCAGCGCCGAACGCCTCTACGGCGACCAGATGGAGCGGCTCTGGGGAGAGATCGTCCCGGTCTCCGAGGCGAACGTGAAGCCGCTGGCGGGCGGCGAGAACGTGCTCGGCATGCGGGTCGCCTACACGCCCGGCCACGCCTCCCACCACGTCTGCTACCTGCACGAGGAGTCGGGCACGGCGTTCACCGGCGACGTCGCGGCGGTGCGAATCCCGCCCTCCGACTTCGTCGTCCCCCCCACCCCGCCCCCGGACATCGACATCGAGGTCTGGGAGGACTCGATCGCGATAGTGGAAGGATGGAATCCGGCGCGGCTGGCCCTCACCCACTTCGGCGCGGTCGAGGAGCCCGCCGAGCACCTGGCGACCGTGCGCGAGCGCCTGCGCGAGGAGGCGGCGCTGGCGCGCGAGCTCTCCGAGGAGGAGTACGAACGGAGGCACCGGGAGCGCGTGGCGGAGGAAATCTCCGATCCGAACACCATCGAGGAGCTGCTGCAGGCCGTTCCACCCGAGTACCAGTGGCCCGGCCTCAACCGCTACTGGAGCAAGCGTTAGGTCAGGTGCTCGCGGAGCCGCTCGACCGCCTCTGAGATGCGGTCGTCGGGCGTGGTGAGCGAGATGCGGAAGAAGCCCTCGCCGCTCGGCCCGTACATCGAGCCGGGCGAGATCACCACGGCGGCCTCCTCCAGCACCAGCTCGGCGAAGGAGGTCGAGGTATGGCCGTCGGGAACCGGCGCCCAGACGTAGATCGTCCCCTTCGGCGCCTCCAACTCGACGCCGATCTCCCGCAGGGCGTCGACGACCAGGTCCCGGCGGCGGGTGTAGGTCTCGTTCATCCGCTGGAGCGGCTCGTGTGGGCCACGAAGCGCCGCCACCCCCGCCATCTGCACGGCATCGAACAAACCGGAATCGACGTTGGTCTTCAGCCGCCAGTAGGTCTCGATCGCCTCCGCGTTGCCGAGGATCGCCGCGCAGCGCCAGCCGGTCATGTTGTAGCCCTTGGAGAGGGAGAAGACCTCCACCCCCACCTCCATCGCACCCGGCGTGGCGAGGAAGCTCGGGGCGACGTAGCCGTCGTAGGTGGTCTCCGAGTAGGCGTTGTCGTGGACGACGAGGATCTCGTGCTCCCGGGCGAAGTCGACAACCCGCTCGAAGAAACCGTCGGGGACGACCGCACCGCTCGGGTTGTTGGGGTAGTTGAGGAACATCAGGCGGGCCCGCGCCGTGGCCTCGGCCGGTACAGCGTCGAGATCTGGGGCGAAGCCCAGGTCCGGCACGAGCGGCAGCAGCGCGGCCTCCGCGCCGGCGAGGATAGGCCCGCCGGTATAGACCGGATAGCCCGGGTCGGAGGCGAGCGCGACGTCGCCGGGATCGAGGAAGGCGAAGCAGAGGTTGTAGATGCACTCCTTGGCGCCGATCGCGGGGATCACCTCGTGCTCGGCCTCGATCTCGACCCCGAAGCGGCTGTCGTAGAAATCGGAGAAGGCGCTGCGGAACTCCTCGCGTCCGCGATTGCTCGGGTACTTCTGGTTGCGCGGCTCCGCCACCGCCTCCTGCATGGCAGAGACGATGTGGGGATAGGTCGGTTCGTCGGGGTCGCCGATCCCGAGGCTGATCACGTCGATCCCGGCCGCGCGCTTGTCGGCAATCTTGCGCTCGAGTTCGGCGAACATGTAGGGAGGCATCGCCTCCAGGCGCTTGGACGGATCCGCGAGTCCCATCGGCGCGGAAATCTATTCGCCCAGTCCCGCCAGCGCAGAGAGCAACTCCGTCGACAGCTCGCCGGAGCAGATGGGCTCCGCCCATCCGGTGAGATGCACCTCCAGGTCGTCGGACACCTCGACCTCCAGCTCCCCGCCGTCCAGCTCGACCATGAACGGCCCCCTCGCCCCGCCCAGGAACGCGGTAACCGCGGCGCCGCAGGCGCCGGTGCCGGAGGAGAGCGTCTCCCCCACCCCTCGCTCGAAGATCCGCGCGCGGACCGAGTCGCCTTCCAGCCGCAGGAAGGAGACGTTGGTGCGGTTCGGGAACAGCTCGTGGCCTTCGATCTCGGGGCCTATCTCTGACAGGTCGAGCCCCTCCAGCTCCTCCCCAACCTCGATCGCGCACTGGGGGTTGCCGATCGCGACGTGCTGGAACTCCCATTCGCGACCCGCCGCCTCCAGGCTTCCCCTCCCGTCCGGACCTCCCGAGGGGAAGTCCTTTGAGGAGGTCGCTGCCCGGCCCATCGCGACCCTGCAGGTCCGCTCCGAGGTCACCGTCGGGGTGATCGGGCCCGCCACGGTGCTGATCGAGAAGGTCTCCGCATCGGTCCAGCCGTGTCGCCGCAGGTAGAGAATCGCCTCACGGGCACCGTTGCCCGAGAGCTCTGCCTCCGAGCCGTCCGGGTTGAAGATCTTCAGCCGCGCCACGAACTGGGGATCGTCGCTGCGGGAGAGGAGCAGCACGCCGTCGGAGCCGATCCCGAAGTGAGGATCGCAGAGCCGCCGGACCCGCTCCGCGCTGAGGCTCCAGGGAAGCTGGTCCGACTCGAGGATCAGGTAGTCGTTGCCCAGCGCCTGCCACTTCTCGAATCGCACGGCGGCAGCCTATTCGGCGAGCGCCGCGAGGATCTCGGCGGCCACCTCCGCGTCACTGCGTCCGGTGCGGTCGATCCTGCTCAGGTTCGGGACCTTCCGCATCCAGGTGAGCTGCCGGCGCGCGTAATTCCGGGACCGTTTCTTCATTCGCTCCAAGTCGCCGCTCAGCAGCTCGTCGAAGCCGAGGGCCTTTCGCGCTGTTCTCGAGACACCCGCCGCCTCGGCGCGCCTCACCTCAGTCTCCGCGCCGGAGGCGGCGATCGCCTCCGTCCGCGCGTCGATCCTTTCGTAGAGCCGGCTGCGCTCCATGTCCAAGCCGAAGATCCGGCTCGGGTGGCGCGTGTCGGGGGACCAGAGCTCGGAGTCCTCGCTTTCGGCGGGAGCCTTGACGAGCGAGAGCTCGGCCAGCGCCGCGCGGAGGTAAAGACCGGTCCCCCCGACGACGATCGGCCGTCGCCCGCCCTCCAACGCCGCGTCGATCTCACGGTGCGCGTGGCGCATGTAGTCACCCACCGAGAACGGCTGCGACACCGGAACGAACCCGACCAAGCGGTGCTCCAAGCGCGCCCGCTCCCCCTCGCTCGCCACCCCGGTCAGCCTCTCCAATCCCTCATACACCTGCAACGCATCGCAGGAGATCGCCACCGGATCCTCACCCCGCTCCCTCAGCATCTCCGCCAGCTCGATCGCCACCCCGGTCTTGCCGACCCCCGTCGGCCCAAAGATCGCTACCACCTCAACACTCATCGCAGTCTCGGGGCCATGGCCGCGGTCTGGGCGTGCGGGCGGGTGCGGTCGGGCTGAACGGGGTTGCGGCGCTGCCCCGAACGGCTTGTAATTTCCGGCCCGAGAACGCCCACGAGAGACGGACAGTCAGCGGCCGGAAATTTGAGTGAGGGGCTGTGCCGCAACCCCACTCAGTGTGGTCGACGTGGCGCTCTCGATCTCTACCTGGACGAAATCACCGGGATCCGCGACCCCTTCGAAGTTGACCGTCTTGTTATGCCGCGTCCGCCCGCGCAATTTGGCTGGATCGGTCCTGCTGGGTCCTTCCACCAGCACCTCCAGGGTACGACCGACGAACCGCTGCGCCCTGTCGGCAGCGCGCTCCTGGACCAGCTCGACCAGGCGTTCCATCCGCTCGCGCTTCACCGGGTGCGGAACCTGACCGCCCATCGTCGCAGCCTCGGTTTCCCGTCGCGGTGAGAAGACGAAGGTGAAGGCGCCGTCGTAGCCGACCTGGTCGACGACCTCCAGCGTCTGCTCGAAGTCGTCCTCCGTCTCCCCGGGGAAGCCGACGATGCTGTCGGTGGTGATGGCGCAATCGGGCAGGTGCTCGCGGATCAGCGCCACCCGATCCACGTAGCGGCTGCGGTCGTAGGTGCGGCGCATCCGTTTCAGCACCGCGCTCGACCCCGACTGCAGCGGTAGGTGGATGTGCTCGCAGAGCGAGGGCAGCTCGGCGTGGGCCCGGATCACGTCCTCGCGCATGTCCTTGGGGTGCGGGCTCGTGTATCGGATCCGCTCGACCCCCTTCACGGCGTCGATGCGCGCCAGCAGCTCCGAGAAGCTGATCCGCGAGGGCTTCGGCAGGTCGCGCCCATAGCTGTTGACGTTCTGGCCGAGCAGGGTTACCTCGAGGACACCGTCCGCGGCCAGGGACTCCGCCTCCTCGACCAGCTCCGCCGGATCGCGGCTGACCTCGCGTCCGCGGGTCGAGGGGACGATGCAATAGGCACAGCGGCAGTTGCAGCCCTGGGAGATCTGCAGCCAGCCCTGGAAGCGACGCTCGCGCCGCGCCGGCAGGTGGCCGGAGAAATCCTCGAACTCGAAGTAGCCCTGGGCGCTCAGCGAGTCGGAGTTGAGGAACTCGGCAAGCTTATGGATCTGCCCCGGGCCGAAGGCCACGTCGACGAATGGGAAGCGGCGGAAGACCCGGTCCTTGACCGACTGCGCCCAGCATCCCCCCACGCCCACCACCCTCTCCGGGTCTTCGGACTTCAGCCGCTTGGCCTCGCCGAGGTGCGCGATGAAGCGGTTGTCGGCCGACTCCCGAATCGAGCAGGTGTTGAAGAGGATCAGGTCGGCGTCCTCGCGAGACCCCGCCTGCTCGTATCCCAGCGACTCGAGCATCCCGCGCATGCGCTCGGAGTCGTGCACGTTCATCTGGCAGCCGAACGTGGTTACGTGGTAGCTGGGCATCCGAATCAGCCTAGCCACTGCGCCTTCCCGGAGGGCCCGAGGGACCTACTGAGACTCCTCGCGTTCCGCTTCCTCGCCGGCTTCGTGGAGCTCGGCGGCCCGGTGCGCCTCCTCGTCGTGCGCGTGGCGCACCGCGAAGGTGGTCGTGCCGACCACGAGGATCGCGAAGATCGCGATGACCGCCCCCATGGCGGCGGCTGTGCCCGGGAAGCGCGACACCCGCAGCCCGACGAAGCTGGTGATCACCGCCAGCGCGGCCAGGCCGATGCCCAGCAGGTAGAAGAGGGTCTCGTTCATGCGGCGCGGATCCTACAACGGCAGTAGGAGGGGACGACCGCCTCAGCCGCCGCCGGCCACGGCCGCGACGTATTCGGCGACCTGTTCGGCCTGTTTTCCCGAGTAGATGTCCGGCGGCATTGCCCCGGTCCCGGCGCCGCCGACCCGAATCGCCGTTTCCACGGTCCCGGCTTCGGGTTCGAGGGTGTCGAGGCTCGGCCCGACGGTTCCGCTGGTCCCAGCGTCGGCAAGCGTGTGGCAGGACCCGCAACCCTGTGTGAACAGGTCTCTGCCCGGTCCTGTCGCCGCCGTTTGCGGCGGGGGCTCGGCCTCCCCGCCCTCGGGCGCACCTTTCTCTTCCGCCTGCTGCTCGGCCGGCTCGGCGTCGCTCTCACCCTTGTTGTAGCCGATCGAGTACGCGGCGCCCATCAGGGCGACGACCACCAGCCCTGCCCCGATACCGACCACCCAGGCCTCCGCGACTCCCCAGCGGCGGCCGCCGCCGTCACCACCCTCAGATCGAGGTTGCTCCGCCATCGTCACCCCCCACTCACGCCGCCAGCGTACATAAGCATCATTCCGACCGAAAGCACCAGGAGGATCCGCCCGGTCACCCTTCCCTGCAGCGCCGCTCCCATACCGGTGATGAGACCGAGGCAGATCAGCCCGCCGTGGTAG
Organism: Solirubrobacterales bacterium; assembly: GCA_036374255.1. Classification (GTDB taxonomy): domain Bacteria; phylum Actinomycetota; class Thermoleophilia; order Solirubrobacterales; family 70-9; genus VRUE01. Next base: position 10,108 of record DASUUD010000043.1, read on the forward strand.
AGGGCGTGCGCCGAGTCGCTCGACTCGAGCCCCTCGTAGACGCCGGGGATCATCGCCAGCAGCATCGCGGCCGGGATGATGATCACGGCGGCCAGGCCGAGGCTTGACCAGCGCGGTGCAAGCCGCCCGAACAGCTCGGGTGTCGAGAACATCGCCATGCCGAGGACCAGCCCCATGAGGAACTCGACCGCATGGGCGAGGTGGTGATACTGGTCATTGGCTTCCGATGCCTCGACGATCTCCGGTAGGAGGGTGAAGATCGACGCGACCGCAACGGCCACTGCGATCAGCATTCCGAGCGGGCCGAAAGGCGGTCTCAGGGCCATCTGTGAGTCGGGAGCACCGCCTGCGATTACGGGTGCCGGCGCCGGAGCGGCGCCACGGCGGCGCAGCGCGTCACGGCCCAAGGTCACGAACTCCGCGAGCAGCACCAGGAAGCCGACCGCGAAGATGACGACGAAGACGCTCGCGACGAGGCTGTAGCCGTCAGTGCCGGGCAGGTGAACCGCGTAGCGACGGGGTACCCCGAGCGCACCGGTGACATACCAGACGCCGACCAGGCCGTAGCCGCCGAGGATCATCGCCGCCGGCGCGAAGATCGTCGCGGCCCGCGAGGCGACGCGGTCGGCCGCGCGTTCCAGCAGGTGCGCAAGGAAGGCGAACAACCAGAGAATGATCCCCATCATCAGGTAGGTGTGGAAGTGAGCGGGAACCCAGAGCGTGTTGTGGAAGCGGAGGTTGATCGGGATGAGCGAATCGATCACGGCACCGGCGCCGCCGATCGCCCAGCCGGCGAAGCCGAGGTAGATCAGGACCGAGGCCAGCGTCCAGCGATAGCGGGAGCCCCAGACCAGAATCATTCCCGTGTAGATCGTCACCACGGCCACCGGCAGGGCCGCCGCCGAAGACGAGACGGTGGAGACGACCTGTGCCCACTCCGGCTGGACGAAGTCCATGTAGAGGTGGTGCGAGTAGGCGGTGGTCACCAGGACCAGCGTCGCCAGCCAGCCGACCACGATCGGTTTGGTCGTCTTCCAGGCCCGGCCCGCGTAGCGCGGCAGCAGCACGTAGATCATCCCCGCCGCCAGGTAGATGATCAGGTTGGCGAACGAGTGGCCGAAGAAGTAGGTGAGGTTCTTCGCCCAGAGCGCGTCGATCACGGTGCCGCTGGAGATGGTGCGACCGAGAAGTGCCACGAGGATCGTCGTGCCCACCGCGCTGGCGAGCATCCCCTGCGTGGTCACCGCCGTCGCGGCGATCACCTGAGGTGGCGGCGCCTCGTCCTCCCTGCCGAAGAGGAACGGGATTCCGAGCGAGCGACCGAATCCGTCGTAGGTGGCGGTGATGCTGGAGAGCAGATCGATGCAGTAGATGAAGAAGCCGATCCCCACCAGGACCAGTCCCCCGAGGAAGGTCGCCGTGGCCCAGGTCGACCATTGGCCCGCGGAGTCGAAGGGCAGCGGCGAGAGAAAGGTCCAGCCCGTGGCGAAGCCGCCGAAGACCACGGCGACCACAACCGCCACCGCGCCGGCGAGGATCGAGGCGTAAGACACCAGCATGCGCCCGTAGCCGAGGCGAACGCTGGCCCGCAGCACGAACCAGAGACCGCCCATCATCGCCATCATCGCGCCGGTCAGCATCCCTGCCCCGTGCAGGGTCATCACCCGGTAGAACCAGTCCGCCGAGATGGAGATCACGTCGGCCTGGGCGAGGCGCATGGTGAGGCCGAGCAGGCCCATCACCGCGAACAGCGCCAGCCCGGTCAGGGCAAACAGCCAGCCCACCGTGCGGCTCTGCTGCTCGGGCTCGGGGTGCAGCGCCGCGCCCTGGGGGTGCATCACCGCGGTTGCCGCCGAGGCCTCCACTAGGGCGTCACCTCGAATCGAGCGGCCATTTCGTGGTGCCCCAGGCCGCAGAACTCCAGGCAGGCGATCAGATATGAGCCCGGCTTGTCGAGGCGGAGGTCGAGGTGGTTGGTATATCCGGGCATGGCCTGAACCGAGCCGAGCAGCTCGCCATCGGGGTCGTAGACCCCGAAGCCGTGGTTGACGTCGGCCGAGGTCACCGCGAAGTCCACCTCGGTCCCGGCCGGCACGTCGGGCGGCGACATCGACCAGTAGAACTGCCCGCCGACGACCTTGACCTCGGCGCCAACGTCGGCGCCCCTCGTGTAGGGCAGGAAGAACATCGAGCCGATCACGGCCCCCGAGAGGAGGACGACCAGCAGCGCGAGCCAGGCGGGCCGGATCCGGTAGGCGACGCCCCGAACCTCCTCGAGCGGAACCTCCCTACGGGACTGGAGCGCGACGAGGGCGAAGATCGCGACGAGAGCCAGGGCGATCACCACGAAGGCGATTGCCACCCCGATCTGCGGCTCGCCGAAACTCGGCTCCTCCATGGCTCAACCGTATTCGCTTTCTCGGGCCGTTGCCAGAGGCGGCGGAGCCGTTACGTGGCCGCTGCGGAGGGCGCCCGCTGGATCACCGGGCGGGCCCCTCGTCTCAGGCGGCCTTCGCCTCCTCGACCGGCGCGACGGGCTCGGCGGGCGCGCCGCCCTCGCCGTCGATCCCGAGGGCGGCCCTGATCTTCCCCTCCAGCTCGGCCGCGATCTCGGGGTTGTCGGCCAGGAACTGCTTGGCGTTGTTCCTGCCCTGTCCGAGCCGCGTATCCCCGTAGGAGAAGAAGGAGCCGGACTTCTGAACCAGGTCGTGCTCGATCCCGAAGTCGAGCAGGCCGCCCTCGCGCGAGATGCCGACCCCGTACTCGATGTCGAACTCAGCCTGCCGGAAGGGCGACGCAACCTTGTTCTTGACCACTTTGACCCGGACCCGGTTGCCGACCGCCTCGGTCCCCTCCTTCAGGGTCTCGATGCGCCGGATGTCGAGCCGCTGCGAAGAGTAGAACTTCAGGGCCCGGCCGCCGGGCTGGGTCTCCGGCGAGCCGAACTGTACTCCGACCTTTTCGCGGATCTGGTTCGTGAAGAGGCAGACGGTGTTGGTGCGGTTGAGGTTGCCGGCCAGTTTGCGCATCGCCTGCGACATCAGGCGGGCCTGCAGGCCGACCGTGGTGTCGCCGATCTGGCCGTCGAGCTCCGCTTTCGGGGTGAGCGCCGCCACCGAGTCGATCGCGACCACATCTATCGCCGCGGAGGCGATCAGGCGGTCCGCGATCTGCAGCGCCTGCTCCCCGTAGTCGGGCTGGGAGACCAGAAGCTCGTCGGTGTCGACCCCGATCGCCCGCGCATAGACCGGGTCGATCGCATGCTCGGTGTCGATGAATGCGCAGACCCCGCCGCGGCCCTGGGCCTCGGCGATGATGTGGTAGATCAGCGTCGTCTTCCCCGAGGACTCCGGGCCGAAGATCTCGACGATCCGGCCGCGCGGCACGCCGCCGATGCCCAGCGCGAGGTCGAGCGATAGCGCCCCGGTGGGGATCGCGTTGACGTGAACGGTGCTGTCGGCGCCGAGGCGCATCAGCGCGCCCTGGCCGAAATCGCGCTCGATCTGGGTGACCGCCGCCGCCAGGGCCGCGTCCCTGGCCTTGGCCTCCTTTGCCGCGGTGTCCTTGAGAGCCGCTTTCTTGTCTGCCATCGCTTTCACCTCACTGCCGCCCGCGATCGGGCAGCTCGACTTGCGCCAGCGGGGTGTATTGCGCACCCTGCGACTGGAGCTGAGAACGGTAGAGAGTGAGTCGGACGCCACCGATGGGCCGCAGCAGGCGCTTCGGCAGCGGCCCCGGGGGGTCCGAGACCCGCGCCGGGCGGCTCGACCCACGTTCCTCGCGACGCACCCGGGCGACGGTGACGTGGGCCCAGAACGGGCGCTTCTCGGGCTTGTAGAGGCGCGCCACGACGAGCCTCTCCTCCAGATCGGCCTGCAGGGCCATCGTGCCCGGAGACTCGACCGGCAGGGCGAACAGCCGCGGCCTGCCCCGCGGGGGGACCGGAACGGGATCCCGCAGCTCCATCCTCGGCGAGTCGACCCTGCTCTCGGCCAGGATCTCCTCCAGCCGCTCGACCACGCGGAGCGGCTGCCAGCTGAGGAAGGCGAGGGTGACGTGGAGCGCGTCGGCTCCGAGCGGCCGCAGGGCCGAATCGCTGAGGGCCTTCTTCCCCCAGGCGACGATCCCCTCCCGGGTCTCCTCGGGCAGGTCGAGCGCCACGAACATCCTCGTACGAGGGCTTTTCAGGCGATCCTTTGCCACGCCCCGGGACGCTACGGCGTCAGGGCGCGCGGAACAACAGGCGACTGCAAGAAAAGGCGGTCCGCAGTGTCACAGCGGCGGCTCCTCCCCGCTGAGCAGAATCCGGAGCAGGTGCATGCCGACCAGGGCCGAGCGCTCTCGGACGTCATCGCGGCCTCCTGGGATCACCGGATCGCGACTGATGCTCCTGCCCCCGGCCAGGCGAGCGTCGAAGCAGACGTACCCAACCGGCTTCTCCTCGCTCCCGCCCTCGGGCCCGGCGATGCCGGTGATCGCGACCGCGACATCCGCCCCGAACCGCTCCAGGGCGCCGCGCGACATCGCTTCGGCAACCTCGAGCGAGACCGCGCCATGGGCCTCGATCAGCGCGGGATCCACGCCCAGCAGCTCGGACTTGGCCTGGTTCGAATAGGCGACGACCCCGCCAGCCATGTAGGCGGAGGCGCCGGAGAGATCGGTGATGCGAGCGGCGAGCAGCCCACCGCTGCATGACTCCGCCAGCCCCAGCCGGTGCCCCCCGAGCAGGCGCGCCACCTGGGCGTCGATCGTCTCGCCGTCGAGGCTGAACAGGTGCCTCCGGTGCCGATCGGCAAGGCCCTCCCTCACAGCGTCGGCCGTGGCCGCCGCCTCGTCGCGATACCGGACGTCGATCTCGATCTCGCCGCGCCGCAGGCAGGTCGTGATCTCGACCTCCTCCAGCGCGACCCCCTCGTCCTCGAGCTCCCGCAGGCTCTTGGCGATTTCGGACTCGGGTATGCCGAACATCCGCAGCGTGTAGGCGTGCAGCGAGGACGCACGGTCGAGCAGCTCGCTGATCGGCTCCGTCTCGATCGCCACCGGCCACATCGGGCGCAACTCGCGCGGCGGGCCCGGGAGTACGAGGACGACCCTCTCACCGGCGGGAACGACGAGCCCCGGGGCGGTGCCGACCGGATCGAGCGGAATCGCCCCCTCGGGCACCATCGCCTGCTTGCGGTTGGACTCCCTCACCGCCTCCTCGTCGAAGTTGAAGCGGCGGGCGAAGCGGCTCAGGATCTCGGCGATCTTCTCCTCCATCGCCTCGTCGAGCACCAGCTCTCGGCCCGCAAAGCGCGCGACGATCTCCGCCGTGAGGTCATCCGCGGTCGGCCCCAACCCGCCGGAGGTGACGATCAGGTCCATCCCCTCCGCAGCCATGAAGCGAAGCCCGGCTTCGAGGTCGGGCTCCCGGTCGGCGACCACGAGTATGTGAGCGACCTCTACCCCGAGCTCCTCCAGCCGTTCGGAGATCCAGGGGCCGTTGCGGTCCGCGATCCGGCCGGTCAGCACCTCGGTGCCCGTAACGACGATCCCCGCCCTCACCGGGGCGGCAGTCTCGCTCATTCGCAATCCGGCCTCTGTCCCTCTTCGAGCTCGCGCAGCTGTCCCTCGGGGTCGATCGCGAAGCCGATCGGGCTCGATGTCGCCGGCGTCTCAGCCTCCCGGCCGTCGATCCGAAGGGTCACTTCGCCGTTGCCGAAGGCGACGGCGAAGCCGTCCGACCTGAAGGGGCCCTCAACCGCCCCGGGTTCTAGGATCTCCCCCTCGATCAGCGGTTGCCCGCTCGAGCCCAGGAGGCAGACCCAGACTTCCCCTTTCGCTTCCAGCTCCAGGGCGACGCCGGGGGGCGCGACGGGCTGTGCGGCCGCGCCGCCGGTGCGACCCTGCGCGGCCTCTCTCTCCGTCGGTTTCGGTGCCTGGGAGCCGTCGTCGCCACCGCCCGCCAGCCCGACCCCGACCATGATCGCGACGAGGGCTGCCGAAACCATCGCTATCCATACCCAGCCGGGCACTCGAGACCTCGATCGAGACCGCGCTCCGGGGATCGGCTCCACACCCAGGGCGCCGTCGCCCGCTGGGCCCCCATCCGCCTCGCTGCGCTTGAAATCCTCGGCAAGGCGGTCGCCGTCCAGGCCCAGATAGGAGCCGTAGGTCCTGATGAAGCTTCGCGTGTACGCCCCGCCGGGCAGCACGCCCCACTCCTCGTTCTCCATCGCCCTCAGGTAGCGGGTCCGGATCTTGATCGCAGCTTCGACTTCGGGAAGCTCGATTTTGCGGCGATTCCGCGCCTCTCTGAGAGTGGTCCCTATACCAGTTTGCACAGGAACATTGTGGCCGTTTGCCTATTCGGCGTCGACCGAGAGGGGGTCCCGCTCCGGATCACCGCTCAGGACGCGGGGCAGATCCGCCTCGGTGATCAGCACCTGCCGCGGCTTGGAGCCCTCGTATCCGGAGATCACCCCGCGTCTCTCCAGCATGTCGATCAGGCGTCCCGCCCTCGTGTAGCCGACCCTGAGGCGGCGCTGGATCATCGAGACAGAGGCCGTCTCAGTCTGCACCACCAACCGGATCGCCTCGTCGAGCAGGTCGTCGCTGTCCGGGTCGAAGTCTCCCTCGCCGCCCTCCTCCTGGGGCTCCTCCCGTGCCTCCAGGAGCTCGGTCTCGAACTCCGGCTCGCCCTGCGTCGCCCAGTGGGTGGTGATCCGGGCGATCTCCTCCTCGTTCACGAACGCTCCCTGGATCCGCTGCAGCTTGGAGGTCCCGGCGGCCCGGAAGAGCATGTCGCCCTGGCCGAGCAGGGCCTCTGCGCCCCCCTGGTCGAGGATCACCCTCGAGTCGGTCTGCGAGGAGACGGCGAAGGCGATACGCGCCGGGATGTTGACCTTGATCGTGCCGGTGATGATGTCGGGCGAGGGACGCTGCGTGGCCAGCACCAGGTGAATGCCGGTCGCGCGGGACTTCTGGGCGAGCCGGATGATCGAGTCCTCGACCTCGGCCGGCGCCACCATCATCAGGTCCGCGAGCTCGTCGATCACGCAGAGGATGTGCGGGAGCGGCGGCTCGCCCGCCTTCTTGCGGGCCCGGTTCAACTCCGCAAGGTTGCGCACGCGGGCCTCGCCCATGATTCCGTAGCGGCTCTCCATCTCGCCGATCAGGTTCGCGAGCACGTTCGCGGCCAGGCGCGGCGACGTCACGACCGGGGTCAGCAGGTGCGGGACCCGCTCGTAGTGGTTGAGCTCGACCTGCTTCGGATCGACCAGCGCCAGCCGCACGTCGTTCGGCGAGGCGTGCATCAGGATCGAGGAGAGGATCGCGTTCACGCAGCCGGACTTTCCGGAACCCGTCGTGCCGGCGACCAGCACGTGCGGCATCTTGGCGAGATCCGTCCACACCGGGTGGCCGTCGATCCCCCTGCCCAGCCAGGCGACCAGCGGGGAGGTCCGCTCCGGGCGCCCCGCGTAGATGTCGCCCAGGCGGACCATGCGGCGGCGGGTGTTCGGCACCTCGACGCCGACCGCCTGCTTGCCGGGGATCGGGGCGAGGATGCGGATGTCGGTCGAGGCGAGGGCGTAGGCGAGGTCGTTGGCCAGCTCCGTCACTTTCTTCACCTTGGTTCCCGGCGCCAGCCGCAGCTCATAGCGGGAAACATGCGGGCCGCTGACGATCCCGACGATCTTCGCCTCCACGCCGAAATGCCCCAGCGTCTCCACCAGCTTCGCGCTGACAGCCTCGTGGTCGCGGGGGTCGGGACCCCTATCCCCCTTGCCCTTTTCCAGCACGTGGGCGGGCGGCGGCCGATAGTCGAGCTCGTCCGATGCCGTCACCCCCCGCTCGCTCCCCATCGGGGTCAGCTCGGCCTGCTTGGAGACGGAGTCGCTGCCCACGCCTATGCCCTTCTCGCCCTGGGCCTCGACCTCGAAGGCATGCGGCTGGGGCTCGGGGGTCTCCGGCTCGGCCGCGAACTCCGAGGTGGCCGATTCCGCCTCGGGCTCGTCCTCGACGAGCGCCACCGTGGGATCGAACGCGTCCTCGTCCGGGTAGGAGCTCATCACGTCGGTCGGCCCCGGAAGCGTCTCGAAGGCATCGGTCCTCGCCTCATTGCGCGCCTCGCGATTCTTGGCGACGGTCTCGGCGACGCCGCGGCCGCCGACGAAAACCGCGCGCAGCCCGCGCCCCAGGCCGTGGAAGATCGACGAGATCGAGGTGCCGGTGACCAGCACGGCGCCGACCACGAGCATCAGCACCGTCGAGATCCGCGCCCCGACGTCGCCGACGAGGTAGGTGAGCGCGGTTTCGACTCCGTACCCGACCTTGCCCCCCTCCCAACCGAAGAAGAGGACGAAGGCGAGATAGACGCCCGCCGCAATCAGGAAGAGGCCGATCAGGTCGAGGTGTCGCTGCTCCAGGCCCTGCGGCAGCCGCGGCCTGGGGACCTTCTTGCCGCCTTTCTGCCTTCCCTTGGACCTGCGCGCCCCCGAGCCTCGCTTTTTGCGCACGAACATGCCACACGCTTCGACGCCGGGGCCGGGTCCCCTGCGCGCCTCTAAATCTCCGCTAAATCCCGCATGGCAGAGGGGTTCGCAGGGTTAACATCGGTCCGATGCTCTCCAACGGCGCAGATCAGGCTGGGGGTCGCGTCCTGGTCGTCGAGGACGACGAGGACATCGCCGACGTGCTCCGTCGCTCCCTGCGCAGCGAGGGCTACGACGTGCGCACCTCGGCCGACGGCGTCGACGCACTCGACGTCGCGGCCGGGTTCGTTCCAGATCTGGTCGTGCTCGACCTCGGCCTCCCCCGCCTCGACGGCGTCGAGGTCTGCCGCAGGTTGCGGGCCGACAGCGATGTCCCGATCCTGATGCTCACCGCGCGTTCGGAGACCGAGGACAGGGTAGGAGGCCTCGACAGCGGGGCCGACGATTACCTGGTCAAGCCCTTCGAGCGCAAGGAGCTCCTGGCCCGCATCAGGGCGCTGCTGCGCCGGCGCCCGCCGCGCGGCTCCGCATCGCTCGCGGTCGGGGACCTGACCTTGAATCCGGATACCCGAGAGGTGCGGCGCGGCGATCGCGAGATCGAGCTGACGAACCGCGAGTTCGAGCTGCTCGAGTTCCTGATGCGCAACGAGCGCCTCGTGGTCTCGCGCCAGCGTCTCCTCGACGAGGTCTGGGGATACGACCCAACCGCGGCGACGAACACGATCGACGTCTTCATCTCCAACCTGCGACGCAAGCTCGAGGCCGACGGCGAGCCACGCCTGCTCCACACCAAGCGGGGGGCCGGCTACGTGCTCAAGGAGTAGAGGATGGCCGGTCGGCTGCGCCCCCGCAACTGGCCGGTCCGTTGGCGGCTCGCGGTCGCCTCGGCTGGGCTGACCCTGGCGATCCTCCTGCTCTTCGGGGGAATCGTCGGCAACCTCGTGGCCGATCGCATCCGCGACGACTTCAACGACGAGGTGGACGCTGCGGTCGCGTCGCTCGCCTCCCAGGTCCAGATCATCGACACGGTCACCGACACGCTGATCATCCGTCAGCCCGACCTCGGCGACTTCGTCAGCGCGAATGACGCCACGGCCCGCATCTTCGACTCGCGGGGCTCGCTTCTCGACGCGAGCCCGGGCGCCGCCGATCTCGGGCCACCGGTCCTCGGCACCAAGCAGGTCGGCGACCTGCGCGTGGTGACCCTGACCCTCAGCAGCGCTCAGTCCGGCCGGGTCGCCGGATATGTCCAGTACGGCCGCGACAAGAGCCACACCGACTCGACGATCGACCGCCTCTGGGCGCTGATCGCAGCCGGGGTGCTGGGCGCGACCCTGCTTGCCGCGGGCGCGGGGCTGGCGATAGCCAGCCGCGCGATGCGCCCGGTCTCCTCCCTGACGGCGGCCGCGCGCAGGATCGCCGAGACCGGCGATCCCTCCCAGCACATGCCGAAGCCGACGGCGAGCGACGAGGTGGGTCAGCTGGCGGGAACCCTCGAGCAGATGCTCCGCTCGCTGGACGCGGCCCGCTCGGAGCGCGAAGCGGCGCTGAAGAAACAGCGTGAGTTCGTCGCCGATGCGTCGCATGAGCTTCGCACCCCGCTGACGAGCGTCATCGCCAACCTCGAGCTGCTCCAGGCGACGCTGGAAGCCGTGGGAGAGGACGAGCGGACGATGGTCGATTCCGCGCTTCGCTCCTCGCGGCGGATGAGCCGGCTGGTCGGCGACCTGCTCCTGCTGGCGCGGGCCGACGCCGGGCGACCCGGCGCCCGCACCAGCTGCGACCTCGCCGAGGTGGCGGGGAACGCGGCGGCCGAGGTGGCCCCGACTGTGGGCGACCACGAGCTGCGGATCGACAGCGACGGGCCGCTACGGGTCGAGGGCAATCCGGACGAGCTGCATCGGATGGTGCTCAACCTCCTGGACAACGCGGTTCGGCACACGCCCGCGGGGGCGCGGATCGAGATGGGCCTCCGCGGGGCGGGCCGCTACGCCGTGCTCGAGGTGGCCGACGACGGGCCCGGCGTCCCGGCCGAGCTGCGCGATGAGATCTTCAACCGCTTCGTGCGGGGAGACGGGCCGGCCGACACGGCGGTCAGCGGCGGCAGCGGCCTGGGCCTGGCGATAGTCCGCGCCGTGGCGACCTCCCACGGCGGCACCGCGGAAGTCACCGATTCGGACCTGGGCGGCGCATTGTTCCGGGTTCGTCTGCCTCTGGCGGGCGATCGGGCGGGTGGCGCGGGGTTGGGAGTCCCTGCCCGCAGCCTGCGAGGACGGGGATCCCCCACCCCGCGACAGGACCCGCCCGCGGCCCGCTAGACCTCGACGACCACCGGCAGGATCATCGGCCGGCGCCGCAGCTCCTCGTAGAGGAGCTTGGCGATCGCGTCGTGCATGTCTTCCTGGATCAGGTGGACCTCTCGGGTGCCCGCCGTGGCCGCCTCCTCGAGGGAGTCCTCGACCACGTCCTTCAGCTCCTCGATCAGCCCATCGGGCTCCTCGAGGAAGGTGACACCGCGCATGATCACCTCGGGGTCGGCGACGACGCTGCCATCGTCGGAGGAGATCGTCGCCACGACGATGAAGATCCCGTCGGCCGAGATCTCACGCCGGTCGCGGAGGGCTACGTCGTCGGGCTCGCCGACGTTGACGCCATCGACGAAGACAACGCCCGCGTGGACGTCCTCGCCGAAGCCGGCGCCGCTCTCATCGATCTCCAGCGGCAGCCCGTTGCGGCCCTGGAAGACGTTCTCGGGATCGACGCCGACCGAGTGGGCAAGTTGGGCATGCAGGCGGAGCCGCTGGTGGTCCCCGTGGATCGGGAACACGTAGCGCGGCTTGGTCAGGTTGAGCATCAGCTTCAGCTCCTCCTGCCAGCCGTGGCCAGAGGCGTGGATTGGGGCATCCTTGGCGGTGACCACCGAGGCGCCGATCTCGTAAATGCGGTCGATCGTTTCGTTGACGGCCCGCTCGTTGCCCGGCACCGGCGTCGCCGAGAAGACGACCGTGTCGCCGGAGTGCAGCTCGACATCGCGATGGTCGTGATTGGCCATTCGCCGCAGCGCCGAGAGCGGCTCTCCCTGGCTCCCGGTCGAGATCACGATCACCTTCTCGTCGGGGAAGTCTTCGATCTCGCGCGGCTGGATGAACAGTCCCGACGGGGCTTCGGCGACTCCGAGGCTGGAGGCGATGTTGAAGTTCTTGCGCATCGAGCGGCCGACCAGGGCGACGCGGCGATCGAGCTGCACCGCCGCGTCGATCGCCTGCTGCACGCGGTGGATGTTCGAGGCGAAGGAGGTGACGATGACCCGCCCCTTGCAAGCGGCGAAGGTCTCCAGCAGGGCCGGGCCGACGCTCGACTCCGAAGGCGCCACCCCCGGCCGGTCGGCATTGGTCGAGTCGCCGCAGAGAAGCAGCAGCCCGTCCCGGCCCAATTCGGCCAGGCGCGAGATGTCGGCCGGGCGCCCGTCGACAGGCGTCTGGTCGAACTTGTAGTCGCCGGTCAGCAGCACCGGGCCCAGATCGGTCGTGAGGAGCACGCCGCGGGCGTCGGGAATCGAGTGGGAGAGGTGGATCAGCTCCAGCCGGAAGGGCCCGAGCTCCACGGTCTCCCCGGCCGGCAGCGCCTCCAGCGGCGCGTCGCCGAGCTTGTGCTCGTCGAGCTTGGAGCGGACCATTCCGATCGTCAGCAGTCCCCCGTAGATCACCGGCGGCATGCCTATCTCCCGCAGCACGTACGGGAGCGCCCCCACGTGGTCCTCATGCCCGTGGGTGAGCACGATCGCCTCGATGTCCTCGGCGCGGTCGCGCAGATAGGAGAAATCCGGAAGCACCAGGTCGATCCCCAGCATCTCCGCGGTCGGGAACATCAGCCCTGTGTCGACCACGACGATCCGCCCGTCGTACTCCACAACCGTCATGTTCTTGCCGATCTCCCCCAGCCCGCCCAGGGGGAGTACGCGCAGCTTCCTGCCCATCGACTAGGAGGCCACCGGCACGCCGACGCTGTCCAGCGCCCGCCTGACGACCTCGGCCTCGCGTTGGTCTGCGCGTACCAGCGGCAGGCGCAGTCCCCCGGAGGGGATGGCCCCGGTCATCTCGAGAGCAGCCTTGATCGGGATCGGGTTCGTGGTCACCGCGAGGCCCTCGTACAGCGGCCGCAACGTCGCGTCGATCTCCCGGGCCCGGTCGAGATCGCCCGCCTGGGCGGCGTCCCACATCTCGCGCATCTGGGGGCCGACCAGGTGCGAGGCGACCAGGATCCCGCCCGCGCCGCCGAGCTCGAGCGTGGGCAGGAAGGCGTCGTCATTTCCCGCCAGCAGCGAAAGTCCGTCGATCTGCTGGAGCTCGTCGTTGTTGGCCTGCTTGACGGCGACGACGTTATCGATTCGCGCCAGCTCGGCGAGCAGCTCCGGCGGTACGTTGACCACCACCCGCGAGGGAATGTTGTAGGCGATGATCGGCACCCCGGGCACGGCCCCGGCTACCGCTTCGAAGTGGGCGCGGATGCCGGCCGGGCTCGGCTTGTTGTAGTAGGGGGTGACGACGAGAGCGGCCTGGGCGCCAGCCTCGGCCGCTGCCTTTGTCAGCTCGACCGAGTGGCGCGTGTCGTTGGTCCCGGTGCCGCAGACCACCAGCGCCGTCTCGCCGATCTCCTCGGCGACGGCGCGCAGCAGTCCGATGTGCTCGGCGTCGTCGAGGGTCGCCGCCTCGCCGGTCGAGCCGGCCACGACCACGCCGTGGGACCCGTTCTCGATCAGCTTGACGGCAAGCTGCCGGGCCGCGGCCTCGTCGACGGCCCCGCTCTCCTCGAACGGGGTAGCCATCGCCGTGATCACGCCTTCGATCGCCGTCATCGCGTCAGGGTATCCACCTAGAGCAGCTTCTCAAGCCCGACT
>DASUUD010000044.1:0-4640 GCA_036374255.1 Solirubrobacterales bacterium
TTCATGGCTCCTGATGCGCTGCTCGAGCGCGAGGCGCGGCGCCGGCGCCGCCGCCTCCTCGGCGACCTGCCGGACGCCGTCGATCTGCTCGCGGTTGCCTCGACCTCCGGACGCAGTCCGGCCGCGGGTCTTGCCGAGATCGCCGATGCCGGCAGCGGCCCCCTCGCCGCCGAGCTGCGGATCACCGCCGCCGAGCTGCGCAGCGGCGTGCCCTTCGCCGCCGCCCTGCGATCGCTGCGCGAGCGGGTGCCGGGCGGAGAGCTGGCGACGCTCTGCGCCTCGATCGAGCGCTCCCACCTGCTCGGCTCACCCGTAGCCGAGCAGCTGCGCCGCCAGTCCGCCGCGCTGCGCAGGAGCCAGCGCCGCGCGGTGGAGGAGCGAGCGGCAAGAGCTGCACCCAAGATCCAGCTCGTCGTCGCCCTCGTCCTCGTTCCCTCGGTCCTGCTGATGATCGCCGCCGGCCTGATCGCCAACGCCGATCTCCTGCTCAAGGGCTTCTGACCGGCCTCGCGCTGCTCTGTAGACTGACGTCAGGCTCCGATCGCGACAGGAGGAGGAGATCGTGACCGGCCGCCTGCGGACGAAAAGAGTCACCTGGCTGGCGGTCGCGGCCGCCCTTGGCCTGCTGACCGTTGCCGTGTTCGCTCAAGCCGCTCCCCCCGACGACCTGGAACGCGTCAAGGACATCCGCGCCGGCGAACCGGGCTCCGAACCGCACACCTTCACTCCGCTCGGCAACCGCCTCTTCTTCATCGCCCACAACGGCGCCAACAACTTCGAGCCCTGGGTCTCCGACGGCACCGAAGCCGGCACCTTCATCATCAAAAACGTCAACGGGGCCGGCCCCGGAGCGGTGGGGGAGATGGCCGCGGTCGGCGACACCGTCTTCTTCGTCGGCGACGACGGCACCTCGGGGCCCGAGCTCTGGAAAACGGACGGCAGCTTCGGCAACGCCGAACGCGTCGAGGACCTGAATCCCGCGGGCGGCTCGGGGCCTCTGGAGCTCACCAACGTCGCCGGCAAGCTTTTCTTCGCCGCCGACGACGGCTCGCTCGGCTACGAGCTGTGGCGCGGCGTCGACACGATCCCGCCCGATACCACCATCGATTCCGGACCCAGCGGTGTCACGACTGACTCGACTCCGATCTTCGAGTTCTCGTCCAACGAGGATCCCGAAACCAGCTTCGAATGCAGCATCGACGGGGGGGCGTTCAACCCCTGCAGCTCACCTCGGCAGATCGGCCCGCTCGCCGACGGCCCGCATGCCTTCTCCGTCCGCGCCCTGGATCTCGAGCCGAATGTCGATCCGACTCCGGCGGCCCGGAACTTCACGGTCCAGACGCCCCCGCCGCCCGACGGTACAGCGCCCGACCGGGTGGAGGCAAGCGTCTTCGCACGCCGGGCCCAGCGCGTGCGCCGCCGCGGGCCGGTTCGGATCAGGCTCAGGGTGGCGGCGCGGGAGCAGGTGCGCGTACGCGCCACGGGCGTCGTGCTCATGCGCAGTGCGCGCAGGTCCCGCGGCGGCGCCTCCGGGCTGCGGCGCTACCGGCTTCGGCCAGTGGGAGCGCGGGTGCCGACCGGGGAGCGGCGGACGCTGGTGCTGCGGCCGCGCAGCGGTAGGGCGAGCCGTCGGATCAGAGGTGAGCTCCGACGCGGGCATGCGATTGCGCGGATCCGGGTGCAGCTGTCCGATCTCGCCGGCAACTCGGACCGCGTCAGACGGTCGGTCAGGCTTCGTCCGCCGCGCAGTCGTTCAAAGGGTCGCTGACCCGCAAGTCACCTACTCGAGCGACTCCTCACGCAGTCGGATGGCGACGCTGGCAGCGGCGTCGCGGATTCGGTCCAGCTCAAGAGTCGACTTCCTGTGGCCCTTGACGTAGCAGCAGAGGGTGCCGTCGACCAGCTCGAAGGCAAACTTGTCGGGGGCTCCGTCGGTGAGCCACACGATGAAGGTGGGGGAGAAGAGCTGGCGCAGCCAGTTGGGGTCCTGGCCGCTGCCGGCGAAGATCTCGTAGCGCTCGCCCAGCTCGTGACTCTCCAGCTTCACCCGCTCTTTTGAGCGCCGGAACATGTCCTCGAATTTCTCCAGTGCGCGGAGGCCGAACTTCTGCTGACAGTAGAGCTCGGGGACGAAGCCGGCGCACTCGGGGACGTCGGTCATCCCCACGGTGTAGCGGTAGTAGTTGGTCTGGGTGTGGCCCTCGCTGTCGGTGCTCTGCTCCTCGTAGGTGTAGAGGGCGAGCAGTCCCTCGACCCCGTCGGCCAGCGGCCCGTCGAGGACCCGCTCGGCGTAGCGGTCGTCGCCCTTGCGCAGCAGGGGCGTCGCCTGGTGCAGGGGGCGCTTTCCGGAGGCGGTCATCCCGCGCTGATGCGCGTAGACGTTGAAAAAGGCCTCCTCGGAGCGCGAGTCGGCGATCCCGAAGACGATCAGCAGGGCGAGCAGAAGTCCGCCGGCGAAGGCGGCGGCGCCGATCGCCGGGCTGAAGATCGCCGTGCCGGCCACACCCGCGGCGATCGCGGCCAGGGCGACCAGGGCCTGGGTCAGCGGCTTGCGGATCAGCTCCTTGAAGTAGTAGCCGCGCAGGTCGTCGGCGTCGTCTGGGAGTCCGGCCGCTTCCGCGTGGGCGTCCACGGCCGCGAATCTAGCCGATGCAACGGGTCTTGCGTTTGGGGACGTTTGTTTGAGGTGTGTTGCAAAGTGGGGGGAAGTGGGGTACTGTGGCGGCGAGTTGAAGCCCAGGACCGGGGTGGTGAGGCTCCTCCCACCTCATCACTCCGGTCCTAACTCTCTTCCCAGGCCGTCGCAGAAAGGACACCCAGCGGGATGGCATTTCGGGGTCTCTACGAGCACAGCCTCGATTCCAAGGACCGGCTCACGGTTCCCTCCAGGTTTCGGGCGGCCCTTTCCGACGGCATCGTTCTCTCCAAGGGCTTCGACCCCTGCGTCTGGGTGCATACGACCGAGGAGTTCGAGCAGCTCTCCGAGCGCTTCCTCTCTCCCCACAGCCCCTTCGGCGGCGACGCGCGCCGCCTGCGCCGCCGCTTCCACGGCGGCGCCTTCGACGAGAAGCTCGACTCGGCGGGGCGCATCCGCATCCCCAAGCCGCTGATCCAGCACGCCTCGCTGAACGGACCCTGCGTGGTGATCGGCGCCGGCGAGTACCTGGAGATCTGGAACGCCGAGGCATGGGAGAGGCAGGAGGAGGAGCTCGATGCGGCGGCGCCCGAGATCGCCGAGGGGCTGGCCGCCAACGGAGGAGCCGGCTGATGCGCCCGCGGGCCGAGACGATCGCAGCGCCTCGAAGGACGACCGTCGCAGCCGCCACCCTTCCTCATATGGACGTCGAGCACCGACCGGTGATGGCCGACGAGCTCCTCGACCTCCTCGCCCCGAGGCCGGGGGAGACGGCGGTCGATTGCACGTTCGGGGCGGGCGGTCACGCGCGCCGAGTCGCCGAGGCGCTCGGTCCGGGCGGGACCCTGATCGCGATCGATCGAGACCCGGGCGCCGAGGCCCGCTTTCGGGAGTTCGCCGCTGCGGCGACCTGCGAGACCAGCTTCATCGCGGCCGACTTCGCGGCAGGGCTTCGCGACCTGCACGGCGAAGGCATCCGCCCAGACATGGTCTTCCTCGACCTCGGAATCTCCTCGATGCAGGTCGATGCCGCCGAGCGCGGCTTCTCCTACTCCTACGACGCGCCGCTCGACATGCGCATGGACACCCGCCAGGAGTTCAGCGCCGCCGACCTGGTCAACGAGTGGCCCGAGTCGAGGATCGCCCAGGTCCTGCGCCGCTTCGGCGAGGAGCGATACGCGGGCGGGATCGCGCGGGAGATCGTCGCCCGCCGGCCGCTGCGCACCACCGCCGACCTGGTTGCCGCCGTGAAAGCCGGGATGCCGGCCTCCGCCCGGTTCGGCGGAGGCCATCCCGCCAAGCGCACCTTCCAGGCGATCCGCATCGCCGTCAACAACGAGCTCGACTCGCTTGACGACGCCCTGCCGACCGCCTGGCGGATGCTGCCAGTCGGCGGTCGCCTGGCGGCGATCTCCTTCCACTCGCTCGAGGACAGGCGCGTGAAGCGCTTCCTCGCCGAGCGGGTCCGCGGGTGCGTCTGCCCGCCCGAGCTGCCGGTCTGCGTCTGCGGCCGCGAGCCCGAAGCGGAGCTGCTGTCGCGCCGGGCGCTGTCGCCTTCCGCGGCCGAGGTGGCCGCCAACCCGCGCGCCAGGTCGGCCCACCTACGGGCGGCTCGCAAGATCGCCGTGAACGAGGGCGCGCAGGCCTGATGGCCGCCGCCGCGACAGCCCGCCGTGCGACGGCGCCCGCGCGCAGGCCTCGCGCAGCGACCGCCCCGGCGCGCCGCCAGGCGCCGAACCGCGCCCCTCGCCCGGTTCGAAAGACCGCGCCGGCCCGGCGTCGGGCACCGGCCCGCCGCCGCGGCAACCAGCTGATCCCGATCGCCGTCGGCACCGCCAGCGCCGTGCGGCGGCTCCCGGACTCGAGCCTGATCGTGCGGCTGACGCGGGGCCGGGCGTGGATCGCCGTGCTCGGAGCGCTGCTCGCCGGAATCGTCGCGCTCAACGTGATCACGCTGAGCTTCGCCGCAACGGCCGGCCAGATCGACCAGAACCTCCAGGTGCTC
>DASUUD010000045.1:0-15437 GCA_036374255.1 Solirubrobacterales bacterium
CTACTGGCAGAGACCAGCCGAGGTCCACAGTGAGGTACCGGAGATGAGTCAGGCGGGCAAGCCATACGCGGTGACGCTGGACGTCGGCTCCAGCCTCGCCAACAAGACCGGCAACTGGCGGACCGAGCGGGCCGAGTACGTCGACCGCCTGCCGCCCTGCAACAACGCCTGCCCCGCGGGGGAGAACATCCAGGCTTGGCTGTACGAGGCCGAGGAGGGGGAGGAGGGGTACGAGCGGGCCTGGCGCAAGCTGGTCGAGGACAA
This sequence comes from Solirubrobacterales bacterium, assembly GCA_036374255.1. GTDB lineage: Bacteria > Actinomycetota > Thermoleophilia > Solirubrobacterales > 70-9 > VRUE01. The sequence goes on from DASUUD010000045.1 coordinate 265, forward strand.
CCCGTTCCCGGCGATCATGGGGAGGGTCTGCTACCACCCGTGCGAGACCGCCTGCAACCGGGCGCAGCTCGACGAGGCGGTCGGAATCCACTCAGTCGAGCGATTCCTCGGCGACGAGGCGATCAGGCAGGGTTGGAGCCTGCCCCTCGATGCGGAGCCGTCCGGCAAGCGGGTGCTGATCGTCGGGGCGGGGCCCTCCGGCCTCTCGGCCGCCTACCACCTGAAGCGCCTCGGACACGGGGTCACCATTCAGGAGGCGGGCCCGATGGTGGGGGGCATGATGCGCTTCGGCATCCCCAAGTACCGCCTGCCGCGCGATGTCCTCGATGCGGAGGCGCAGCGCATCCTCGACCTCGGCATCGAGCTGGAGCTGAACACGAGGGTCGCCAACATCGAGGAGAGCATGCGCGAGGGCGGCTTCGACGCCGCCTTCCTCGCGGTCGGCGCCCATATAGGCAGGCGCGCCTACATCCCGGCCGGCGAGGCCGCGCGGATCCTCGACGCCGTATCGCTGCTGGAGAGCATGGAGGGGGAGGAGCGGCCCCTGCTGGGCAGGAGGGTCGTGGTCTATGGAGGCGGCGACACTGCGATGGACGCCGCGCGGACCGCGAAGCGCCTCGGTGCGACCGACGCCGTCGTCGTCTACCGCCGCACCCGCGATCGGATGCCCGCGCATGACTTCGAGGTCGAGGAGGCCGAAGAGGAGGGCGTGATGATGAAGTGGCTCTCCACGATCAAACACGCCGACGAGGGCAGGCTCATGCTCGAGCACATGGAGCTCGACGAGAGCGGATTTCCGCAGCCGACCGGAGAGCTGGAGGAGTTGGAGGCCGACTCGCTGGTCCTCGCTCTCGGGCAGGACGTGGACCTCTCGCTGCTCGAGGACGTGGAGGGGATCGAGGTGGAGGACGGCGTCGTCCAGGTCGGGCCGAACATGATGACCGGCCAGCGGGGGATCTTCGCCGGGGGCGACATGGTGCCGGCGGAGCGCTCGGTGACCGTCGCGATCGGCCACGGAAAGAAGGCTGCCCGCAACATCGACGGCTGGCTGCGCGGCAGGGAATATGCGCCAACGCCGAAGCACGAGATAGCGACCTTCGAGATGCTCAACACGTGGTACTACTCGGACGCTCCGCGCACCGTGCAGCCACAGCTCGAGGCGGAGCGGCGGCGCTCCAGCTTCGAGGAGGTCCTCGGCGGCCTCGACTCCGACAACGCCCTCTACGAGGCGCGCCGCTGCCTCTCCTGCGGCAACTGCTTCTCCTGCGACAACTGCTACGGAGTCTGCCCTGACAACGCGGTGATCAAGCTGGGCGAGCCCGGGGAGCTGTACGCGATCGACTACGACTACTGCAAGGGCTGCGGCATGTGTGTGGCGGAGTGCCCCTGCGGCGCGATCGAGATGGTGCCCGAGGAGATTTGACCCCGCTTCGACACTGACTTGTTTCAAAGCGCAACCACGCGTGCGCGCCGCGCGGTCAGCGTGGTTGCATGCGATTTGGACGCGAGGAGGCAGGACAGGCGCTGATCCTGGCGCTCGGCGCCTCCTTCGCCCTGATCGCCGGCGCGCTCGCCCTGGTCGCGATCGCCGGGGCGGTCACAGGAAAAGGCCGAGCGCAGCGGGCCGCCGACCTGGCCGCGATCTCGGCGGCCCGCTCGATGCGCGACGATCTCGGTCGGCTGCTGTCGCCGGCGACCCTCCCCGGCGGCGTACCCGACCCCGCCCATCTGGAGAAGGCTCAGTACCTGTCGCGCGCTCGTCGCGCCGGTCAGCTGGCGGGCCGGGCGAACGGCGTCGGGGAGGAGCGGCTGCAGCTGTCCTTCCCGGATCGGCTCTCCTTTGCGCCGCTGCGGGTCACGGTCACCGTCCTCGCCGACCTCGAGGCGGAAGGTGGGCGCACGGTCGAGGCGTCCGCCGTCGCCGAAGCGGCAGCTCCCGCCGCGGCAGGCGGTGCGACGCCTGCGACGGCGAGCGGTGGCGGCTACGGCGGCCCCCTCGCCCATCGCCAGGGCGAGGGCATGCGCCCCGATGTCGCCGCCGCCTTCGATCGCATGGCTGCGGCCGCATCTCGGGCCGGCCTCGCCCTCGTGGTCAGCTCGGGCTTCCGCTCGGACGCCGAGCAGGCGGCCCTCTTCGCCGCCAACCCCGATCCGCGCTGGGTCGCCCCGCCGGGGCGCTCTCTGCACCGCTGCGCGACCGAGCTCGACCTCGGGCCGTCCTCTGCGTATGGCTGGCTGGCGGCCAACGCCCGGCGCTTCGGCTTCGTCCAGAGGTACTCCTGGGAGGCCTGGCACTACGGCTTCGCGGCCGGGCCGGCACCGTGCTCTGCAGCGGGGGACTCCGCGGCTGCGATCGCCGCGGGGCCTGGGGGCGACGGGGCCGTCGCCGGGAGGGGCGGCCCGCCGTCCTTCGTCCCCTCGCGCTACCGGGCGCCGTTGCTTCGCGCCGCAGCCCGCTGGAACGTCTCGGCCGCCCTGCTGGCCGCGCAGCTGATGGCCGAGTCGAACTTCAATCCATACGCCTCCTCGCCCGCTGGGGCGGAGGGCATCGCCCAGTTCATCCCGTCGACCGCCGCCGCCTACGGCCTGAACGACCCCTTCGACCCCGAGGAAGCGATCGACGCCCAGGCCCACCTGATGTCCGACCTCCTGCGGCAGTTCGGCGCCCCGTCCTTAGCCCTCGCCGCCTACAACGCCGGTCCCGCCCCGGTCGAAGCCTGCGACTGCGTCCCCGGCTACCCGGAGACCCGGGCCTACGTGAGCCGCATCCTCGCCCTGCTCGGCGGCGCCGGCGCCCTCGCCGTGCCGACCTTCGAAGTCCGCCTCGTCGCCTGAGCGTGACCTTTGGGGTGATGCATTTGAATGCTAAAATGCATAAATTATGCGGACGACGATCGAGCTCAGCGATCGCACCTACACGCGACTCAGGGCAAGAGCGGCCGAACGAGGCATGCGGGGCTTTTCCGTGATCGTCGAGGAAGCTCTCGACCGCTTTCTCCAGCAGGGCGGCGAGGAAGACTTGGCCACCGCGTTGGCGGAGGCCGAGGGCGCCTGGAGCGAGAGCGACGTCAGGGAGTGGGAACGGGAGCGCGAGGAGGCGTGGGCGACCTGGCGGACAGACCGGTACTCGACTCCGACGTCCTGATCGACTACCTGCGTGGCGCCGGTCCCGGCCGCGATCTGGTCCGGTCCCTGGCTCACGGGGCCGGCTACAGGGTGACCGCAGTCACCGCTTTCGAGCTGGCGCTCGGCCGTGCCTACCGCGAGAACCCGCGTCCCGTCCACGCTCTCCTCTCCGCTCCCCTGCTGACGCTGACCCGCAGAGCCGGGTTGCGAGGCGGAGCACTGCTCGGCGAACTGCGGCGGGGCGGCGAGGCCATCGAGGTTCGCGACGCCATGCAGGCCGGCATCTGCCTCGAGACCGGCGCAACCCTGGTGACACGGAACGTTTCTCATTTCGCGCGCATTCCAGACCTTCGGATCGCTCAACCCGATCAGCTGGAATTGCGCTAGCGTGCGCTCCGATGGCGACGGTCGAGGTTCAGGGTGTCGAGGGGATGCAATCCCTGCTCGGGCGGGAGATCGGCCCGAGCGAGTGGCGCACCGTGACCCAGGAGGACATCGACACCTTCGCCGAGCTGTCGGGCGACGACCAGTGGATCCACGTCGACGTCGAGCGGGCGAAGAAGGAGAGCCCGTTCGGGACGACGATCGCCCACGGCAACCTGACGCTCTCGCTGGTCGACGGCTTCCGCAAGGAGATGATCTCCTCCAGCGGCTTCGCGCTCGGGGTCAACTACGGCTGGAACAAGATCCGCTTCCCGGCTCCGGTCCCCGCCGGCTCGCGGGTCCGCGCCCGCGCCGAGGTCGTCTCGATGGACGAGGTGGGCGGCGGATGGTGGCAGGTGGTCACCCGCTTCACCCTCGAGGTCGAGGGCAATGAGAAGCCCTGCTTCGTGGGCGACTCCGTGGCGCGGGTGATGGCGCCCGCCGAGTAGCGCGGGCGCCCGCCCCTATTCGACCGTAAGCGTTCCTTCCATCCCCGCTTCGCGGTGGCCGGGGACGGTGCAGTAGAAGGTGTATTCGCCCGCTTTCAGTTCGACCGTCGTCGAGGTTTCGCTGTCGGTGATGATCTCCGTCTTGCCGACCTGTTCGCCGTCGGCGCTTTCGATCGCCACGTCGTGCGGGACGCTCGCCGGGTTGTTGAATTTGATTTCCACCTGGCCGGCTTTCGCGGTTGCTTCGTCGGTGGTGTAGGCGAGCTGACCCCCCGGATCGGCTTCGAATTCGAGCGTCGACGCGGCTTCGGCCGCGCCGCCTTCGCCCTCGGCTTCGGCGCCGCCCGCCGCCGCGCCGCCTTCCGCCGCAGGACCGGTCTCGGTCGTGGTGGTTCCGTCGTCGTCCCCTCCACAGGCGACGAGGGCGGCCGCCGCAAGGGCGAGGACGAGCAGGGGGACGACCTTCTTCATCGGAGATCCTTTCCTTCGGGGGAACAGACCAAACTCTATCCCGGATACGCGCCGCGCAACGTCCCGGTTCAGCGGCCGGTGAACTCGGGCGTCTCGCCGCCGAAGAACGCCGCCACGCCCGCCCGCAGGTCCTCCGTTGCCATGCTGTCGGCGATCCCGTGCCGCTCCAGCTGCAGGTGCTCGGTGAGGCTGTTCTCGATGCTCTGGCCGCAGAGGCGTTTCACCATCCTCACGTAGAAGGGGGCCTTCGACCCCAGTTTCTCCGCCTTGGCGCGGGCCCGCTCGAGCAGCTCGTCGGCGGGGACCACCTCGGCGACGATTCTCTCCGAGAGTGCGTTCTCGGCACTCATGTTCGGATCGTTGAGGAGTATCTCGGTTGCCCTGCTGGGCCCGACCACGCGCGGCAGGAAGTAAGTCATGCCGCCGTCGGGAGAGGCGCCGATCCGCCCGTAGGCGCAGGCGAAGAAGGCGGAATCCGAGGCGATCCTGATGTCGCAGGCGAGCGCCAGGGAGAAACCCGCGCCGGCGGCGGGGCCGTTGACGGCGGCGATCACGGGGTAGGGAATCCGGCGCAGGTCGACGATCGCCGTGTGCAGCGCCTCGGCGCTGCGACGCACCTCCGATGGCAGGTCGATCGAGTCGTCTTCGACCCCGGCCCTGAACCCATTGACGTCTCCCCCCGAACAGAAGGCCTTGCCGGCCCCGGTCACGATCAGGGCACGCAGCGGCGCCCGGTCGGCGAGCCAGGAGAAGGCGACCATGAGCTCCAGGATCATCTCCGGGCTCATCGCGTTGAAGGTGTCTGGCCGATCGAGGGTGAGGGTCCCTATCCCCCCGTCGATCTCGATTCGCAGCGTGTTCAGCTCGGGCGGGCTCAGGGTCTCGGTCGTCATCTCGCTCTCCGTCTCGTTTCTACGCTTGGCCGGCTGGCCAGGAGCCTACCCTTTGGATGAGTGAAGGACCCAGACCCAACCCGCCCCGAGCGTCTCGCCCAGCAGCGCCGTGAGCTGCCCGATTCCCCGGGCGTGTACCTGTTCCACGACAGCGACGGGGCGCTGCTCTACGTCGGCAAGGCCCGCTCGATCCGCAAGCGGGTCGCCTCCCACTTCTCCGGCTCCGAGACGCGCCTCACCTCCAGGGTCGATCGGATCGACTTCCTCGCCACCGCCAACGAGGCGGAGGCGCTGCTCGCCGAGCAGAGCTTCATCAAGCGCCACCGGCCGCGTTTCAACATCCGCCTGCGCGACGACAAGTCCTATCCGTACGTCTGCGTGTCGCTCGACGAGGATTACCCGCGGGTCTACTTCACGCGTGAGAAGCACCGCTCCGGCCGCGCCTATTTCGGGCCCTTTTCCAGCGCCAAGCGGGTGAGGGAGACGCTCGACCTGCTCGGCAAGCTCTTCCAGTTCCGCACCTGCGAGGGAGCGGAGCCCGGCCGGCGCTCCGGCAGCCCCTGCCTCGACTACTACATCAAGCGCTGCGGGGCCCCATGCGTCGGGTACGTCAGCCGCGAGGGCTACCGTCGCAACATCGAGGCGATCGTCGATTTCCTCTCAGGGCGCTACCGCCGAGTCGAGGCGGAGGAGCAGGCGAAGATGGAGGAGGCCGCGGCGGCGCAGGAATTCGAGCGGGCGGCCGTCCATCGCGATCGGCTCAAGGCGATCAGGTCGCTGTTCGAGCGCCAGCGGGTCGCCGGCGGATCGATCGGCACCGCGGACCTGATCGGCGTCGCGGCCGAGGGCGCCGACGCCAATGCCCAGGTCTTCCAGGTGCGCGACGGCATCCTGGCCGAGCGCCAGAGCTTCTATCTCGACAACCAGGCCGAACGAAACGCGGCCGAGGTGGCCGAGGAGTTCATCGGCCAGTACTACTCCGCCTCGCCCGCCGTGCCGAGGGCGATCGTCGTCGGGCCCGACCTCGAGGACCGGGCCGAGCTGCTCGCCGAGGCGCTGAGCGAGCGGCGGGGCGCCCGGGTCGAGGTCAAGGTCGCCGAGCGGGGGGACAGGCGGCGGCTGCGCGAGCTCGCCGAGCGCAATGCCCGCCTGGCGCTCGACCAGGACCGGCTGCGCCGCGAGCATCGCCGCCAGCGCCGCGTCGACGCCCTCGCCGACCTGCGCGAGACGCTGGGGATGGAGGAGCTGCCGGTGCGCATCGAGGGCTTCGACATCTCCAACCTCGGGGGAGAGCACACCGTCGCCTCGATGGTCGTCTTCGAGGGCGGCGCGACCAAGAAGTCCGACTACCGCCGCTTCAAGGTACGGGGGGAGCGCGCCGACGGCCCCGACGATTTCGCCTCGATGGAGGAGATCCTGGAGCGGCGGATGAATCGCTATCTCGAGCAGGCGGACCTTTCGCCCCACGACGGCAAGCGCGACGAGAGCTTCGCCTCGATGCCCTCGCTGGTCGTGATCGACGGCGGCAAGGGACAGCTCGGCGCCGGGATGCGCGCGCTGCGCCCCTTCGTCGAGCGGGGGGTGACGGTGGTCTCACTCGCCAAGCGGCTGGAGGAGGTCCACGTCCCGGGGCGGGCGGCGCCGATCGACCTTGCCGCGGACTCGGAGGCCTCGAGGCTCCTGCAGCGAATCCGCGACGAGGCCCACCGCTTCGCAATCGAGCACCATCGCGGACGGCGAGATCGGGCGATGACCGGGTCGGTGCTGGACGAGCTCAAGGGGGTGGGGCCGGCCCGCAAGCGCGCCCTGCTCCAGCACTTCGGCTCGCCCGAGCGGCTGGTCGCCGCGACCCGGGAGGAGCTGGAGGCGGTGCCCGGGGTCCCGGGCAAGGTCGCCCGCGACATCCACGAGCAGCTGAATCGGACCGGATAGCGATGGCAGCCGCCGAGAAGGTCGTGAACATGGTCGTGATCACCGGCCACTCCGGGGCCGGCAAGTCGGAGGCGATCGCCGCCTTCGAGGACGGCGGCTACTTCTGCGTTGACAATCTCCCGCCGCGGATGATCGGCAGCCTCGGGGAGCTCTTCCGCCACCGGGGGAGCGGCGTCGAGCGCGCCGCCGTGGTCTCCGACGTCCGGGGCGGCGATTACTTCGACGAGCTGATCCAGGTGCTGGACGAGCTCGACACCGACGGCCTGAGGCCGAAGGTCCTCTTCCTCGAGGCCGACGAGGAGACCCTCCTCGACCGCTACAAGGAGACCCGTCGCCGCCACCCGCTTGCCCCCGAGGGGCGGATCGTCGAGGGAATTCGGGCCGAGCGCGAGCTGCTCGCCCCGCTCCGAGCCCGCGCCGACGTGGTGATGGACACCAGCGACCTCTCCGGCGGGACCCTGCGCAGGAGGATCGCCGAGGAGATGCTGGGCAGCGACGGCGGTGGAAAGCTCGCCCTGACCCTGCTCACATTCGGCTTCAAGAACGGCCCGCCGCGCGACGCCGACCTGACCCTCGATGTCCGCTTCCTGCCCAATCCCCACTACGTGGACGAGCTGCGGCCCCAGACCGGCCTCGACCAGCCCGTGCGCGACTACGTCGAGGCGGGGACGCAGGCGGGGGAGTTCTACGGGCGCCTGCTGCCGCTGCTCGAGTTCCTCGTGCCCGCCTACGTCGCGGAGGGTAAGAGCCATCTGACGATCGCGATCGGCTGCACCGGGGGTCGTCACCGCTCGGTGACCGTCGCCGACCGGATTCGCCGGGCACTGGCCGGCCGCCGTGACGTGATCGTCCGGGTTAAGCATCGAGACCTCGAGCTGACGCCCGAGCACACCCCTGAGGGCGGGCGCGGCCCGGCGACGCCGCGACCGTAGAATCGGCCGACTTTGGCCGATCCAGTCATCACCATCCGGGGACTGCGGAAGAGCTACGGCGAGCTGGAGGCGGTGCGCGACCTCGACCTCGACGTGCACGAGGGCGAGGTCTTCGCCTTCCTCGGCCCCAACGGCGCCGGGAAGACGACCACCGTCGAGATCCTCGAGGGCTATCGCAAGCGCAGCAGCGGCGAGGTCTCCGTGCTCGGGGTCGATCCTGAGCGCGCCGGCAGCGCCTGGCGGGAGCGGATCGGGATCGTCCTGCAGGGCGGGCGTCTCGACCCCTATCTCACGGTCGGCGAGTCCCTCGCGCTGTACGCCGGCGATTACGAATCGCCGCGGCCCATCGACGAGGTGATCGAGGCGATCGGCCTCGCGGACAAGGCCGACGAGCGCGCCGGCCGGCTCTCCGGCGGCCAGCAGCGCCGGCTCGACGTCGGCATGGCGCTGGTCGGCGATCCCGACCTGCTATTCCTCGACGAGCCGACGACCGGCTTCGATCCGCAGGCCCGCCGGCAGGCATGGGACGTGATCGCCGGGCTGCGCGAGCTCGGCAAGACCGTGTTCCTCACCACCCACTACATGGACGAGGCGCAGCGGCTGGCCGATCGCGTGGCGATCATCGTCTCGGGCGAGGTCGTCGCACGGGGGGCGCCGGAGGAGTTGGGCGATCGGGACAAGCAGCCGGCGACGATCACCTACCGCCTCGACGGAGAGGAGGTCTCGGTGCAGACCGAGGCCCCCGTCCAGACCCTCAATGCGCTGACCGGATGGGCGCTCGAGCAGGGGGTCGAGCTGGAGGGCCTGGAAGTGTCCAGGCCCAGCCTCGAGGACGTCTACCTGGCGCTCACCCGGCAGGGATGAGTCTCGTACTCCACCAGTTCCGCTACGACCAGAAGGTCTTCTGGCGCAATCCGGCATCGGTCTTCTTCACGATCGCCTTCCCCGTCGTCCTGCTGCTGATCTTCGGCGCAGTGTTCGGGGACGAGACGATCGACCTCAACGGCGGCATCGAGACCACCACCTACTACGTCCCGGCGATCATCACGCTGGCCGTTATCTCGGCGACCATGCAGTCGCTGGCGATGTCGCTGGTGATCGCCCGGGAGGACGGCCGCCTGAAGCGCGGCCGGGGGACGCCGATGCCCCCCCTGGTCTTCGTCGCCGGACGAGTCGGCAACTCGATCGTGGTCGCGCTGCTGATGCTGATCCTGATCGCGCTGATCGGGCGCGTCCTCTACGGAGTCGAGCTGCCCTTCGAGCGGCTCCCCGCCGTGCTCCTCACGCTCACGGTCGGCGCCGCCGCCTTCTGCTGCCTCGGCGTCGCCCTGACGGCGGCGATCCCCTCTCAGGACGCCGCCGCGCCGATCGTCAACGCGGTGCTCCTGCCCCTCTACTTTCTCTCCGGGATCTTCATCCCCGACACCCAGCTGCCGGAGGGGGTCATCTACTTCGCCGACGCCTTCCCGGTTCGCCACTTCTTCGAGGCTTTCTTCGGCGCCTACGTCCCGGGGGAGGGGGCGGGGAGCGGGTTCGAGTGGGGCCACCTCGCTGCGCTCGCCGCCTGGGGGGCCGCCGGCCTGCTGCTTGCCGTCCGCTACTTCCGCTGGAGCCCCGCCGGCGATTGACCGGACGACGGCGGTCGAAGAAACCCGTATAGCCTCAGGCTCCCGATGCTGCACCACGTCCTTCTGGAGGTCTCCGATCTGGAGCGGAGCGCCGGCTTCTACGACGCTCTCTTGGCGCCGCTCGGCTGGCGTCGCCACTTCGAGGAAGACGAGACGATCGGCTGGGGAATCGCCAAGCCCGTCTTCTTCATCGCGGCTCACCACCCCCCAAAGCCGGGCTTTGGCCTGCTGAGCTTCTCCGGGCTGGGAATCGTCGCCGTCAAGGCGGCCTGGGAGGCGGGCGTCAAGGCGGGCGGCACCGGAATCAGCGATCCCGGCGAGCGGACCTCGCACGGCTCGGGCTCCTACTCGGCTTTTCTTCGGGACCCGGACGGGTACGAAATAGAGGTGACGGTCGGGAGCGACTGAGCGCACCGCGCCGGCTCCGGCCCATACCATCGGTGTTCCACAACGATCTAAGAAGGGACTGAGACAAATGGCAGTGAAGGTCGGCATCAACGGCTTCGGCCGCATCGGCCGCAACGTCTTCCGCGCGGCGAAGGCGGCGGGGGCGGACCTCGACTTCGTCGCGGTGAACGACCTCACCGATACCCGCACGCTCGCGCACCTGCTCAAGTACGACTCCATCCTCGGCCGCTACCCGGGCGAGGTGTCGGAGGGCGACGGGTCGATCACGGTCGACGGCGACGAGCTCAGGGTGCTCTCCGAGCGCGACCCGGCGGCGCTGCCCTGGGCCGACCTGGGAGCCGAGGTGGTGATCGAGTCGACCGGCCTCTTCACGGGCCGCGATGATGCCGCCAAGCACCTGGAGGCCGGGGCGAAGAAGGTGATCATCTCGGCGCCGGCCAAGGAGCCCGACGTGACGGTGGCGCTTGGCGTGAACTTCGATAGCGACTACGACCCCGACAACCACCACATCATCTCCAACGCCTCCTGCACGACCAATTGCCTGGCGCCCATGGCGAAGGTGCTGAACGAGGCGTTCGGGATCGAGCAGGGGCTGATGACGACGATCCATGCCTACACGGCCGACCAGCGCCTCCAGGACCTGCCCCACAGGGACCTTCGGCGGGCGCGGGCGGCGGCGATCAACCTGATCCCGACCACGACGGGGGCGGCGAAGGCGGTCGGCCTCGTCCTCCCCGAGCTGAACGGCAAGCTGAACGGCTTCGCGATGCGGGCCCCGGTTGCGACCGGCTCGGTCGTCGACCTCGTCTTCACTCCCTCCGAGCCGACCGATCCCGAGGCGGTCAACGCGGCGATGAGGGAGGCGGCCGAGGGGCCCCTGAAGGGGATCCTCTCCTACACGGAGGACCCGATCGTCTCCACCGACATCGTCGGCGATCCCCACTCGTCGATCTTCGACGCCGAGCAGACGATGGCGATCGGCGACGGTCGCATGCTCAAGGCGGTCTCCTGGTACGACAACGAGTGGGGCTACTCGAACCGCTGCGCGGAGCTGGCGGCGAAGGTCCTGGCCGACGTTCCCGCCGCCAGCCGCTGAGCCTCCCGGGCATGGGCGCCGACAGCTCCGAGCGGTTCCCGAAGGCGAGCGTTCGGGACGCCGACGTTGGCGGGAAGCGGGTCCTGGTGCGCGTCGACTTCAACGTCCCGCTGGAGGACGGGCGCGTGGCCGATGACACGCGGATCCGGGCGGCGCTGCCGACCATCGAGCTGCTGCGCGAGAGGGGCGCGTCGCTGATCCTCGTGTCCCATCTGGGTCGTCCGAAGGGCAAGGCGGACCCGGCGCTCTCGATGCGCCCGGTCGGCGCCCGCCTGGCGGAGCTGCTCGGTGCCGAGGTGAGGCAGGCGCCCGCGGTGATCGGAGCCGAGGTCGAGGAGATGGCCGGCGGCCTCGGCCCCGGCGAGGTGATGCTGCTGGAGAACGTCCGCTACGAGCCAGGGGAGACCGAGAACGACCCCGAGCTGGCCGGGAGGCTGGCCTCGCTCGCAGAGATCTACGTCAACGATGCCTTCGGGGCCGCCCACCGCGCCCACGCCAGCACCGAGGGTGTCGCCCACGACCTGCCCGGGTACGCCGGGCTGCTCCTGGAGCGGGAGGTGGCGGAGCTGACCCGAGTCCGCGAGGAGCCGCGGGAGCCCCTGGTCGTCCTTCTCGGGGGCGCCAAGGTGTCCGACAAGATCGGCGTGATCGATCGCTTCCTGGAGGTCGCCGAGCGGATCCTGATCGGCGGGGCGATGTGCTTCAGCTTCTTCCGCGCCCAGGGCGTGGCGACCGGTGACTCGCTGGTCGAGGAGGAGGGGATTGAGCTCGCCGAGCGGGCGCTGCGTAGCGCCGAGGCTTCCGACTGCGAGCTGATCCTGCCGATCGACCTCGTCCTCGGGCGGAGCTTCGACGCCGACACCGAGCGGCGTGAGCAGGACGGGGTGGAGGTCCCGGAGAGCTGGATGGGGCTCGACATCGGCCCCCGCACGGCCGCCTCCTACGCGGAGGCGATCTCCGCGGCCGGCACCGTCCTCTGGAACGGGCCGATGGGGGCCTTCGAGCTGCCGCCCTTCGCCGCCGGCACGCGGACCGTCGCCGAAGCGGTCGCCGCGGCGAAGGGGACGACCGTGGTCGGCGGCGGGGACTCGGTCGCCGCCCTCAGGGAGTTCGGGCTCTCCGACCGGGTCGATTGGCTCTCGACGGGAGGGGGCGCCTCCCTGGAGCTGCTGGAGGGCAAGGCCCTGCCCGGAGTCGAAGCGCTGAGGGAGGCCGCCACATGAGCGCGAGCGAGCAAGAGCAGAGCACGCGGGTCCCCTACATTGCCGCGAACTGGAAGATGCACAAGACTGCGGCGGAGGCGGGCCAGTTCGTCGACGCGCTGCTGCCGCGGATCGACGGGGCGCGGGCCGAGGTCGTGATCTGCCCTCCCTACCTCGCCCTGGCTGAGGTGATCGAGCGCTGCCGGGGAAGCGCCGTCCGCGTCGCGGCGCAGAACATGCACGAGGCCGACTCGGGCGCCTTCACCGGCGAGGTGTCGGCGCCGATGCTGCTGGAGGCCGGCGTCGATGCGGTCGTCCTCGGCCACTCCGAGCGCCGGCAGCTCTTCGGCGAGACGGACGTGGCGCTGGCGCTGAAGGTTCCCGCGGCGCTCGCCGCCGGCCTGGAGCCGATCCTCTGCGTCGGCGAGGACGAGCGCGACGCTGGGCGGACGGAGAGCGTGCTCGAGCGCCAGCTCCGGGCCGACCTGGGGGGCCTCGAGCCGAGCCGGATCGCCGAGGTTGTCATCGCCTACGAGCCGATCTGGGCGATCGGCACCGGCCGCACCGCGACGCCCGAGCAGGCGCAGGAGGCGATCGCCTTCATCCGCGGGCTGCTCGGCGAGGGCGGGGCGGAGGCGGACGGGGTGCGCATCCTCTACGGGGGCTCGGTGAAGCCCGCAAACGCGGCGGAGCTGATGGCGCAGGCGGACATCGACGGCGCCCTGGTCGGGGGCGCCAGCCTCGATCCGGAGGAATTCGCGGCGATCGTAGAGGCGGCGGGCTGACCTTGGCGAAGCTGCCGGCTCCCTCCGTTGCCCTGGTCATCCTCGACGGCTGGGGCCTCGCCGAGCCGGGACCGGGGAACGCGATCTCCCTGGCCGAGACGCCGGTCTTCGACCGGCTCTGGGGCGAGTTCCCGCACACCACTCTTTCCGCCCAGGGACGCGATGTCGGCCTGCCCGAAGGCCAGATGGGCAACTCGGAGGTGGGCCACCTCAACCTCGGCGCCGGCGCGATCGTCAAGCAGGACCTCGCCCGGATCGACGACGCGATCGCCGACGGCAGCTTCTTCGAGAACGAGGCGCTGCTGGCCGCCTGCGACCGCGCCCGTAACGGCCGCCGCGGCCGGCTCCATCTGCTCGCCCTGGTCTCCGACGGGGGCGTTCACTCGGGTTGGGAGCACATCGAGGCGACGATCGAGCTCGCCTCCCAGGAGGGCGTCCCCGACGTGGTCTTCCACGCCTTCACCGACGGTCGCGACACCCTTCCTCACGGCGGCCGCGGCTACCTGGCCGAGCTGGAGCGCTGGCTGCGGCGGGCGGGGCGCGTGGGGACGGTGAGCGGCCGCTACTACGGGATGGACCGAGACACCCGATGGGAGCGGACAAAGCTCGCCTACGACGCGATCGTCCATGCCGAGGGGCTGCGCGCCGCGACCAGCTCCGAGGCGATCGACGCCTCCTACGAGCGGGGGGAGACCGACGAGTTCGTGAAGCCGACGGTGATCGGCGACTACGACGGCGCCGCCGCGGGGGACGTCGCGATCTTCATCAACTTCCGCCCGGACCGGGCACGGCAGATGACGCGCGCACTCGCCGAGCCGGGTTTCGACGAGTTCTCTCGCAGCGGCGGCGCCCCCCTCGACCTGACCACGATGACCGAGTACCGCAAGGGGTGGCCCTACCCTGTCGCCTTTCCGGGGGAGCGGCCGCGGACGACCCTGGCGGAGCTGGTTTCGGAGTCGGGCGGGCGCCAGCTCCACGTGGCGGAGACCGAGAAGTACGCCCATGTCACCTACTTCTTCAACGGGGGTCGCGAGAAGGAGTGGGAGGGAGAGGAGCGCTGCCTGGTCGACTCGCCGCGCGACGTCCCCACCTACGACTACAAGCCGCAGATGAGCGCCCGCGCGGCCGCCGACGCCTTCACTGAGCGCTGGGACGGCGGCTACCTCTTCGGCATCCTCAACTTCGCCAATCCGGACATGGTCGGCCACACGGGAGTCATCCCCGCGGCGGTGAAGGCGGTCGAAGCGGTCGACGACTGTCTGGGCGAGGTCGTCGCGGCGGTGGAGCGGAGCGGCGGCGTCTGCATCATCACCTCCGACCACGGGAACTGCGATCACATGCTCGAGCCGGACGGGTCCCCCAACACCGCCCACTCCCTCAACCCGGTGCCGCTGGTCGTCACCGCCGCGGGGATCGAGCTGCGCGAAGGGGGGATCCTCGCCGACGTGGCTCCCACTGCGCTGGAGCTGCTCGGCATGCCGCAACCGGAGGAGATGACCGGCCGTTCCCTGATCGCAGCTCCGAATGCGGTCTGACCCGGCGAGGCTGAGCTTCGAGGTCACCGCGCGCGACGGCTCCGCGCGGGCGGGGCTGCTGCACACGGGGCATGGGCCGGTGCGGACGCCCGCCTTCATCCCCCTGGCGACAAAGGGAACAGTGCGCTCCCTGGAGTCGCGCGAGGTGGCGGACCTCGGCTACCAGCTGATCCTCGGCAACACCTACCACCTGTTCGTCTCGCCGGGGCCGGAGCGGATCGCCGCCGCCGGCGGACTGCACGGGTTCATGAACTGGGAGCGGGCGACGATCACCGACTCGGGCGGCTTCCAGG
>DASUUD010000046.1:0-2998 GCA_036374255.1 Solirubrobacterales bacterium
AGGAACGGGTCGCTCCCGCCCAGCTTCGGGAACTCGCCGTCCTGGAGGGAGCCGACGAGGACGTGGTCGAAGCGGGAGGCGCGCAGGCGCAGTGGATCGGCGATCCGGACGCGCCCCTCGATCGGCCCGCTCCATACCCGGAAGCCGAGCCCGCGGAGGAACCCGATCAGCTGCTCGGGGCCCGGCGCGATCTCGGCCAGCTCGGCAAGCTCGGCGAGCGCCCGAGAGATCGTCGCCGCCGCCCGCAGCTCGGTCCCGTCCCCGCTGCCGGGCGGCGGGCCGTCCTCCTCGTCGGCGAGGAAGCGGGCCGCCATCCGCCGGGCGATCTCGCCCGCCTCCGCGACGAGGCCCTCCCCGCCGGCCTCCCGCAGACGTTGCAGGTCGCGCGGGAGCTCCTCGCGTTTCCCCAACCAGGCCGCCAGCGCCTCCTCGGCCGATTGGAGGCGGCGGCGGCGGATCGTGCGCTCCAGCCAGTCCACGGTGTGCCCGCGCACACCCGACGGGCCTCGCAGCCAGCGGAGCACGTCCGTGGCCCGGCGGGTGCCGTGCTCGGCCTCGAGCAGCGCGATCAGGGCGCCCCCGACCCCGGTCGAGGAGACCGGCAGCTCGGCCTCGAGGGCGACGGCGATCCCGTGGGACTCGAGCACGCGGGCGAGCAGGCCGCCGCGCCGTTCTGGGTCGCGGAGGACGATCGCGACCTCGTCCTCCTTCGCCCCCCGGTGGAGCAGGCGACCGACCACGGCGGCGATCGCCTCAGCCTCGCCGCGCTCGCCCGCGGAGCGCAGGAGGGTCAGTCCCTCGCCGGGCGGCCGCGGCGCGGCGCGATCGGCCCCGAAGTCCCGCTCGAGCCCGAACAGGAACGCGTTCTCGGCGCTCTCGGGAGCCGCCTCGGTCGGAGTTTCCTGGTCGATCCCGATCCGGTCCCGCAGGGACTGGAGCAGCCGCGTGCGCTCAGCGAGCGCCGGGTGCCCGGGCTCGAAGGGAAGCGCCACCGTCACGTCGGTCCGCCCGGCGAGCGCCTCCACCAGGTCGAGCTGGTTCGGGGTGAGGTCGTCGAACCCCTCCAGGAAGACCGGGCGATCGGCCCAGAGCCCCGCCGACTCGCGCAGCAGGGCCAGCGCGCTGCGGGCTATGCCGTGCGAGTCGGTGCGGCCGAGCCGCTCGCAGACCTCGGCGTAGGAGGAGTAGAGAGAGGCGATGTCTCCCAGGTACGCCGAGCCTTCCAGGGTCCCCGCTGCCGCCTCGACGGCGTCCGGCTCGAGCCCGGCGGATTGGAGTTCGCCCAGGAGCCGGTCCAGCGCCCGCGCGAAGCCTGCCCGCCCGGCGGATCCTCGCAGGGGCCCGAGGCTGGACCGCCGCTCCGCGACGGCGGTTGCGATCGCCTGCAGCCGCTGCGTGCGGCTCAGCTCCGGGGGCGCCGGCGCGCCGGCAGAGGCCACCACCGTCCTGAAGAGGTCGCCGAAGGTCATCGCCGCGCCCCCCAGCGTCGCCCCCTCCCCGCACAGCTCGCGCTCGAAGCGGAAGACGTCGTCGACCGTGGGGACGACCAGGACGGGCTCGCGGTCCAGGGCCTCGCGGAACCGGCGCCGGGCCAGCTCGGCGCGGCCCGAGTTCGCGGGTCCCTGGATCAGATTCAGCGGCATGGGGAAACAGCCAGCATAGGTTCGCTCGCGGCGCCTGCGAAAGCCCGCAAACGAGGGAGATCCAACGCCGCTTTGACGTCTTGCCCTCTCTCTAGATTTCGCCGCAGGATGTCACTCTGCTTCGTAGACCCAGCCGACGCGATCAGGGCGATCGGGGACTCGATCGGACGAGAGGCCCGCCGGCAACTGCTCGGCGAGGCGGTGCGTGCGTGGGTGGACGAGATCCCGGACGACGAGCTGGAGCTCCACTACGCGAAAGCGCTCTCCGAGCTCGACGAGCACGACCTCTCGATGCTCGCCGCCTGGCACGGCTCGCTCGAGGTCGGCCAGCCGCTCCCCAACCGCGACTTCCTGATGGGCGCCTTCGGCTCGCTGGGCGAGAACCGCCGCGAGGCTCTGAAGCTTGCGGCGGGGTTCCGCGGCGAGGGGGCGGTGGAGGCCGGCGTCACCGAGGAAGACGCGCTCGAGCTGGTCCTCGGCCTGCTCTCACCGCCGCGGCTGATGGAGCTGGCGGTGGAGGCTGTCGAGCTCTACATCTGGGACCGGGCCGGCTCCGAGAACTAGCCAGGCAGCGAATCTCGGAGTCTTCAGTCGGTCTCCTCGGGTCACGCACTCAAGTGCGCTCCCTTCGTCGCCCTCCCTGCATCCTCCGACCTTCGCTGCCTGACTGGTTTTCGGCGATGAGTCTCGCCGCCGGCATGAGTCTAGATTCGTGTATGGCCACGACCCTGGACCGGAGATTCGAAGCGACCCTTCAGAAGGCGCCCGGCAAGGGTGCATGGACCTGCGTGATCTGGGCGGAGTCGGTCGAGTTCTTCAGGACCCGGGGATTGGTGAAGGTCAGGGGCACGATCGACGGGCACCCGTTCAGAAGCTCCTTCATGGCGCTCGGCGACGGCACCCACATGCTGCCCGTGAAGGCCGAAGTGCGCATGGCGATCGGCAAGGACGCCGGAGACGCGGTCGTCGTCCAGCTGGAAGAGCGAATCTGAGCGTCAGAGGTCGAGCGCCGTGCGGATCTCGGTGATCGCCTGGTCGTTGCCCTGGAAGTGGACCGCGTGGATTCCCGCCCTCTGCGCCCCTTCGCAGTTGACCTGGACGTCGTCGATGAAGAGGCACTCCTCGGGCTGCATCTCGATCCGCTCCAGGGTGATCGCGTAGATCCGAGACTCGGGCTTGCGGTGGCCGACGAAGGCGGAGTCGACGACCGTCTCAAAGATCTCGTCGACCGGCAGCATCGAGCGCCACAGCGGCTCCCACTCCCGGACGTTGTTGGTGAGCAGCGCCATCCGGTGACCGCCCTGCCTCGCCTCGCGCATCAGGTCGATCATCGGCTGGTTCGGGTGGAGGGCGTC
>DASUUD010000047.1:0-3620 GCA_036374255.1 Solirubrobacterales bacterium
TGCGGATCTCGCCTGGGGCGGTGGGCCTCCTGGGGGCTGCGGTTGCGGCGCTCGTCCTGGTCAAGGTCAATGTCGGGGCCTTCGCGCTCGCCGCCGTCGTCCTTGCCTGCGTGGTGAGCTATCCGGCTCTCTCCAATCGCGCCTGGCTGCGGCTCGCCGTCGAGATCGCCTTCGTCCTGACTCCCATCGCCCTGATGACCGGGAAGCTGGGGGAGCCGTGGGCCCGCGATTACGCGGCTCACGTCACGATCGCCGCGCTCGCCGTCGTCATCGTGCTCAGGACGCGGACCGGTGGCCCACGTCCCAGCGAGGAGCTCTGGTGGCTCGGTGGCGGCTTCGTGGTGACAACCGCGGCGATCCTGGCCGCCGCCATCGGCTCGGGAACGAGCGTCGGCGGCCTCCTCGACGGCGTTATCGGGCAGCCGCTCCGCCAGGCCGACGCCTTCTCGATTCAGTTGGATCAGTCGAGCCGGATCCATCTGCTGGACGCGTTGGCGCTCTCGGGCGCTCTCGCCTACGCGTACGCGGCCCGCCCTCGGGGCACGACGGTGGGATCCCCGGGCTGGGGGGTCCTGACGGGGCTTGTCAGCATCCTGGTCGGGGTCGAGCTGGCTCTCTCGGTGATCGGAAAGACCCTTCCCTACGACGGGCTCGGGCTTCCCGCTTACCAGCTGAGCCTGCTTGGCTTCGCCTGGGTGGCGCTGATCCCGGCTCCCGGGTTGCCCGCGGGGACCGCCTTCGCCCGCCTCCTCCTGCCTCCCCTCGCGGTCATGCAGGCGTTGCACGCATACCCTGTCGCGGGAAGCCAGATCGCATGGTCCGCGTTCCTGATCATCCCCGTCGGTGCGCTCTGCATCGCCAACGGCGTGGCCGGCCTCGCCCGTGCCCTCGGCGAGGGGCGAGAGCGTCGAGCCCTGGCGGCCTTCGGGCTCGTCGTCGGGCTGGTGCTGTCGCTGTTCGTCGCCAACACGACGCTGCGCGTGCCTCTGCGCGACAACCGCGCCGCCCGTGACGCGGCGGTTCCGCTCGAGCTTCCCGGATCGTCCGCCGTGCGGGTCGGCGAGCCGGAGGTGGAGCTGTACCAGTCGATTTCCCGCGCCATCGACGCCAACTGCAGCGACCTTCTGATGCTGCCGGGGATGAACAGCTTCTACTTCTGGGCGCAACAGGATCCGCCCACCCGGTACAACGCAACCAGTTGGATGACCCTGTTCGACGAGGACGACCAGCGCCGCGTGATCGCAGACACCCGCTCGATCGACGGCCTCTGCCTGCTCGAAAACCCGGCGATCGCGGCCGCCTGGAGTGGGGGGGAGATTCCCGAGGGACCGCTGGTCCGCTATCTGCGCAGGGGCTTCGAGCCGGTCGTCGCCATCGGCGACTACCAGTTGCTGAGGCGGGAAGCTACCGTCGGGGGCAGCACGTGAGGATCTGGCTCGTCACACCCGTGTACCGGGACGTCAAGTCGTTCCTGATCCTGCGCGAGCGGCTGCTCGAAGCGATCGCGGGAATCGATGCGGGCGAGGGCCGCTTCGTCGTCATCGACGACACCGCGGGGCAGGACCCGGAGATCGACCTCCTGCTCGACCTTCCCGATGTCACGGTCCTCCAGCCGCCCTTCAACCTCGGCCACCAGCGGGCGATCGTCTATGCGCTGCGCAAGATCCTTCCGCGGGTGGACGATGCCGACCTGGTGGTGACCCTCGACGCCGACGGCGAGGACCAGCCAAGCGACCTGCCGCGGCTGCTGGCGCCCCTGCGCGACGGGGATGACCA
Organism: Solirubrobacterales bacterium; assembly: GCA_036374255.1. Taxonomy (GTDB): domain Bacteria; phylum Actinomycetota; class Thermoleophilia; order Solirubrobacterales; family 70-9; genus VRUE01. The sequence goes on from DASUUD010000047.1 coordinate 1,777, forward strand.
ATCGCAGAAGGCGGTGCTGGCGCTGCGGACGAAACGCAGGGAGTCGCTGAGTTTCAAGTTGATGTACCGGCTCTTCCGGCTGCTCTTCCGGGTTCTGACCGGGACCACCGTGCGCTCGGGCAACTTCATTGCGATGCCGGGCTCGGTGGCGGGGAGGGCGTTGCGTCACCCGACCTTCGACCTCTCCTACTCGTCGGCGATCCTCGCTCTCGACATCCCGATCGAGTACGTGCCCTGCGAGCGGGGCGAGCGTTACGAGGGGCGCTCCAAGATGACATCTGGCCGTCTCGGCATGCACGGTCTGCGGATGCTGATGCCCTTCACCGACCGGATCGCCCTCAGGGCGCTCGGCGCATTCGTCTTCTTCCTCGTGCTCGGGGTGCTGACCGCACTCGCCATCGTCGGCATCAAGTTGTTCACGGATTCGGCGATACCCGGCTGGGCCAGCATCGCCGCGCTCGGCTCGCTGATCGTCTCTCTGGTTGCCCTGGGCAACTTCGTCACCCTCTTCGTGCTGTTCTCCCAGACCCGTGCGGTGTCGCTGGCGAACATCGAGGAGCTGACCGATGAGGCGGAGAAGACCGGGCGGGACTCAATCGGTGTCCGAGCGTGACGCGGCTGTTGATCACAGGCGGCGCGGGCTTCGTCGGCTCGAACCTGGCTGTCTCGCTCGCATCGCGACACCCGGAGTGGGAGATCCTCGCCCTGGACAATCTCTACCGGCGGGGATCGGAGCTGAACCTGCCCCGGCTCGAGGAGGCTGGAGTCGAGTTCGTCCGCGGCGACGTGCGGGAGCTCGGCGACCTCGAGCGACTGCCGAACCTGAACGCGCTGGTCGAGTGCTCGGCCGAGCCATCGGCGATAAGCGGAACCGACGGCGACACCTCTTACCTCGTCCACACCAACCTGACCGGCGCCTACAACTGCCTCGAGCTGGCGCGCCGCGACAGCGCCTTCGTCGTCTTCCTCTCGACCAGCCGCGTCTACCCGGTCGGACCCCAGCTCGACCTGCGCTTGATCGAGGCGCCGACCCGCTTCGAGCTGGCCGAGGAGCAGGAGGTTGCGGGCGCCTCGGCGGCGGGCATCTCGGAGCAGTTCCCGATGGACGGACCTCGCACCCTCTATGGCGCCACCAAGCTCGCCGCAGAGCTGCTGATCGAGGAGTACCGGGCGGGCCAGGGCGTGCCCGCCGTGATCGATCGGTGCGGCGTGATCGCCGGCCCCTGGCAAATGGGCAAGGTCGATCAGGGCGTCTTCACCCACTGGATGCTCGCCCACCATTTCGAGCAGCCGCTCACCTACATCGGCTTCGGCGGCGAGGGCAAGCAGGTGCGCGACCTCCTCCACGTCGAGGACCTCGTCGACCTGGTCGAGCGGCAGCTGCTCGCTCCCGCCGAGTGGGACGGCCGCACGGTCAACGTCGGCGGCGGCCGCGAGTGCAGCCTCTCGCTGCGGGAGACGACCGAGATCTGCCGGCGCCTGACCGGCAACGAGATCCCGATTACGCCGGTCGAGGAGACGAGGCAGGGAGACGTACCGATATACCTGTCTGACTGCACGAGGCTTTACGGCCTGGACGAGTGGCGGCCACGGCGCAGCGCCGAGCAGGTGTTGGCCGACATCCACGAGTGGATCGCCGCCGATCCCGAGCGGATCGCCCGGGCCCTCAACATCGACACCCCAGCGGGGGGAAGGGAGTAACCAGCGAAATGCCGGTCGCGATCATCACGGGGGCCGGGGGCCTGATCGGCTCCGAGGCCGTCGACCATTTCGTCTCCCAGGGCTTCGACGTCGTCGGGGTCGAGAACGACATGCGGGCGCGCTTCTTCGGCGCCGAGTCTTCC
>DASUUD010000048.1:0-5036 GCA_036374255.1 Solirubrobacterales bacterium
CGAGGCCGGCGCGGGGACGATCGAATGGCCGGCGGGAGGAAGCGGCGAGCGCCGCGAGCGGATCGACACCCCAACCGTCCGTCACCTCTTCCCCGTGCCCGAGGACGCCGAGTGGGAGGTCCGCGAGCTGGACTACGACCACTACGAGCGGCGCCGGGCGGGTTAGATGGTTGATTCCACGACCCCACACGCCTGGATGACGCGCGGCCGTGGAATCAACCATCTAGGCGCGGCCGGCGGCGATCGCCACACGCTCCTCGCTGCTGGCGAACAGGTAGCGGTCTATCTCGGCAAGGCCGGCGAGGTCGTGGACGTCCTCGTCGAGATAGGGGACGCGGATCACCGCCCTGGTTCGTAGCTCCGCGCTGAGTCGTTCGATGTTGCGGGCGTCGCGCTCGGCCAGGGCCTGGTAGTCGGCGAAGTTCTCGGTGACCCTGCGGGCGAGGTCCTGGTCGCCCAGCCTCTCGGCGAGGGTGGCCCCAAGGTCGGCGCCGTCATCGGTCTTCAACTGCTCGGCCGGGTAGTGGACCTTGTTGACGATCACCCCGCCGAACGGCAGCTTGGCCTCGACCAGCTTGCGGTGGAAGTAGACCGCCTCGTCGATCGGCTCGCCCTGCGGGCCGCAGACGACGAGGAAGCAGGTGTGGTCGTCCGCCAGCAGGGAGTTGACCCGCTTGGCCCGCGCTTGGAACCCGTCGACCATGCCGCTGAAGGCGTTGAAGAACTCGGCCAGATCGGCGAGCAGATCGAAGCCGACGATCCGCTTCAGCACAGAGAGGGCGACGGAGGCGCCACGGCCCGCGACACGGGCGGCCAGCCCCGAGGGGCGCATGAAGACCCGCAGTGAGCGCCCTTCGATGAACTGCATGAGGCGGCGGGGGGCATCCAGGAAGTCGAGCGCGTTGCGGCTCGGGGGCGTGTCGAGGACGAGCAGGTCGAAGCGGCCCTCGGTGTGCAGCTCGAACAGCTTCTCCATCGCCATGTACTCCTGCGAGCCGGCCAGGGCGTTGGAGATCTGCTGGTAGATGCGGTTGCCGAGGACGCGGTCCCGCGACTCCTCGTCGGGCGCCTGGCGAGCGACCAGCTCGTCGAAGGTCGCCTTGGCGTCGAGCATCATCGCCCACAGCTCCCCCCTCATCTCGATCCCGTGCCGCTCGAAGAGCCCGGGGTCGACACGCCGTGCCTCGTTGCCGAGTTCCTCCATCCCGAGCGAGTCGGCGAGGCGCTTTGCCGGGTCGATCGTCAGCACGCAGACCCTGAGGCCGCGGGATGCCATCCCGGTGGCGATCGCCGCCGAGGTGGTCGTCTTCCCGACCCCGCCCGAACCGGCGCAGATGCAGATCTCCTTGCCGTCGAGGATCTCGGTTACTGAAGACATCAGTGCAACCTCTTCGCGAGCTGCCGGGCCGCCTCCACGTCCAGCTCCGGCTGGAAGAGGAAGGGGAGCGTTTTCACGGGGGCCGAGACCCGCCGTCGCAGGCGGGCCAGCTGCGCTCGCTGGGAGCGGGCCCTTCCGTGCTCGGAGAGCGCCGCCCGCGCCGCCGCCCGCACGGCTCCCTCCGACTCCTCGGCAAGCCCGGCGAGATGCTCCGCCTCATCCCTGCTGAAGCGCTCCGGATAGAGGCCGTTCATATAGACGCGATCCACTGCGACGCCGACCTCGTCACGCAGGTCGCGCTCCAATGCCGCCGACTCGTTGACCGGCATCTCTTCCGGCAGGGCAACGATCGCGGTGCCGGTGTGAGAGTGGTCGGTGATCAGCGCGTCGAGCTGCTGCGCCTGGGAGTGGATCGGTCCGACGCGGGCAATCGCGGCGAAGGTGCGCGGGGTCTGCAGGAAGCCGATCCCGTGCCCGGTCGCCGGCGCGTCGACGATCACCAGGTCGTACTTGCGTCCCGCCTTGACCTTGCGGTCGAGCTGGGCAAGCTCCCAGATTTTCCCGATCGTCACCAGCTCCTTGAGGCCGGGCGTCGCGGCCGCGAGGTAGTTGAAGATGCGGCTGCGGAAGAGCATGTCCCGCATCGCGCGGACCTTGAGCTGAAGCAGAACGTACTCGCGCATCGACTCGTCGGGGTCGATCGAGATCGCCCAGAGGTTCTTCTCCATCTCGACCTCATGGAAGCCGACCTGCACTCGGTCGAAGAAGCGCGAGGCGCTCTCCTGCGCGGCCACCTCGCAGACGATCGTCCGCTTTCCCTCGCCGGCCGCGCGCAGCCCCAGGGCCACAGCCAGGGTGGTCTTGCCGACTCCACCCTTGCCTGTGACGAAGACCAGCCGCTTGTCGAGGAACTCAGGGATCGGGTGATTCCTAGCAATTTCGGGTGCCGGGAGGAAAAGCCAACGGTCATGCGAATACCCGCCCAATGGGATTCCTTAGCCGAAAGACCAAGCCCGCGCCGACCCTTGAAGAGCCGCATCCGATCGTCGACGAGCTGGCTCAGATGGAAGAGGCGGTGCCTGAGTCGCCTCGGCCCGCGGGTCCTGACATGAAGGAGGACTCCTCGTCCTCGCAAGCTGCGGGCGAGGAGCCCACCTCCATGCCACCCGCGGGAGAGGCGGAGCAGGCAGGCGAAGGTGCCTCATCCACGCCACCCGCGGCGGAGCGGAATGGGGCATCCGCGGCCCAGGTGCCTGCTGCTGGCACGGCCGCTCCCACTGAGAAGGCTCCCGATAAAGAGTCGGAAGAGCCGGAGCGGGTGAAGGCGAAGGACCCGATCACGCCGTCGCGGCACGACGCCTCCGAGGAGGATGTGGAGGACGAGGGGGATGTGAGGCACGCCGAGGTGATCGCGTTCGCGAACCAGAAGGGTGGGGTCGCGAAGACGACGACGACGCTGAACCTCGCCGTTGCCTTCGCCGAGTCCGGGCACCGCGTGCTGTGTATCGACCTCGATCCTCAGGGCAACCTGACAATGAGCCAGGGCATCGACCCGGACAAGGTCGAGAAGAGCCTCTACGACGTTCTGGTCAACGACGTCCCGATCAGCGAGGTGATCGAGCATCGCGAGATCGACATCGCGGTCTCCTCGATCGACCTGGCCGGAGCGGAGATCGCGATGAGCACGAAGATCGGCCGGGAGCGCTCGCTCGAGAAGGCCCTGAAGGAGGTCTCCGGCGATTACGACTTCATCTGCATCGACACTCCTCCGAGCCTCGGGCTGCTGACCATCAACGCGCTGACCGCCGCGACCAAGGTGATCGTCCCCGTGCAGTGCGAGTACCTGTCGATGCGGGGCCTGGTCCAGCTCCAGAACACCCTGAAGATGATTCAGGAGAACCTCAACCCGGACGTGAAGATCGAGGGCATACTGCCGACCATGCTCGACACGCGCACCGTCCACGCCAAGGAGGCCGTCGAGATCCTCGAGGAGAACTTCGGGGACCTTGTCTTCAAGTCACGCATCCGCAAGGCGATCAAATTCGCCGAGGCCCCGGTCAAGGGATCCAGCGTGCTCAAGTACGATCCACAGGGCAACGCCGCCAACTATTACCGGGAGCTGGCTAAGGAGGTCTTGGCAGATGAGTCGGCGTAAGCGGGCGAGTATGCGCGAAGGGCCTCTGGCCGATCTCTTCCGCTCCACTTCTGAGGACGAGCCTGCAGATCCACCGGAGGCGCCACGGGCGCCTCGGCCCGCGGGTCCTGTCGCGGGGCAGGACTCCTCGTCCTCGCAAGCTGCGGGCAAAGGCGAGCGCCCCCGGCCGGCGGGTCCTGTCGCGGAGGAGGGGACCTCCTCCTCGCAGGCTGCGGGGCAGGACCCCTCCTCCACGCCACCCGCCGGAGGGGACGCCGAAGCTGCTCGCGAGGGACAGACCGGATCGACTCTCGAGGAGCCGGCCGCACCTGATGCGTCGCAAGAGGCTGCGCCTCCCGGGGTGACCGAGACTCCGCCCGAGAGGTTGAAGAGGGTCTTCTCGGAGGAGCAGCCGCCGCGCGAGGAGCAGCTTCCGGAGACGCCCCGCTACGGCCGGGAGGAACCCGAGTACGAGCCCACCGGGTCGGGCCGCCCGCACCAGCCGGTTATCCGGGTGGTCGGGGTGGGCGGCGCCGGAGTCAACGCCGTCAACCGCATGGTCGAGGCGAGGGTGCCCGGCGTCGAGTTCATGGCGATCAACACCGACCTTCAGTCGCTGCAGCTCTGCCACGCCGACGTCACGGTCCACATCGGAGATGCGCAGACCCGGGGCCTGGGCGCGGGGGCGGACCCGGATCTTGGGCACCGTTCGGCCTTCGACGAGCAGGACAAGCTGAAGCGCCTGCTCAAGGGCTCCGACATGGTGTTCGTCGCCGCAGGCGCCGGCGGAGGGACGGGCACCGGCGCGGCGCCCGTCATCGCCCGACTCGCCCGCGAGGTCGGCGCGCTCACGGTCGGAATCGTCACCAAGCCGTTCAGCTTCGAGGGCAGCAGGCGCGGCAATCAGGCCGACAAGGGCATCGAGGCGCTCGCCGCCGAGGTCGACACCCTGATCGTCGTGCCGAACGACCGCCTGCTCCAGGTCCTCGACCAGCAGACTTCGATGGTCGAGGCCTTCCAAGTCGCCGACGACGTCCTCCGCCAGGGCGTGCAGGGGATCTCGGATCTCGTCACCCTTCCCGCGCTGATCAACCTCGACTTCGCCGATGTGCGCACGATCATGTCCGACGCCGGCCGGGCGCTGCTCGGGATCGGCATGAGCAGCGGCGAGGGCAGGGCCCTGCTCGCGGCGGAAAAAGCGATCTCCTCCCCGTTGCTGGAGACCTCGATGGAGGGGGCCCGCGCCATCCTGCTTTCGATCACCGGCGGCTCCGACCTCTCCCTGGTCGAGGTCAGCGAGGCGGCGAAGCTGGTCGCCGAGGCCGCCCATCCGGACGCCAACATCATCTTCGGCGCCAATGTCGACGAGTCCCTAAGCGAACAGGTTTGGGTGACCGTCGTGGCCACCAGGTTCGGCGGGCGGCCGCCCGCCCCACGGAGGGCGGAGGAACCGACGATCCGGCGCACCAAGGGCTCCGGCCGGCCCGGTCCGGCGCGAAGCGAGAAGGCCGGCGAGCTGAGCTC
>DASUUD010000049.1:0-3220 GCA_036374255.1 Solirubrobacterales bacterium
TGCTCGCCCACCTCGTGCTGCGGGCCAACCGCGTCGTCGCCGCCGATCGCCTCATCGCCGAGCTGTGGGGCGACGTGCCTCCGCCGGCCGCGCTCAGCACCCTGCGCGGCTACGTCTCGCATCTCCGCAAGGCCCTGGGACCGGACCGGCTCGAGGGGCGCTCCGGAGGCTACGTCCTCCGGATCGATCCCGCGGAGGTCGATGCGCTGCGCTTTGAGGCCCTCGCGGCTGAGGCCCTCCGCCTTAAGTCCACCGACCCCGCGGCCGCCGCCGACGCACTGAGGGACGCGCTGCGGCTGTGGCGGGGGCCCGCGATGGACGACCTCGCGACCCACGCTTCGCTGCAGCCGGACATCGCCCGCTTAGAGGAAATTCGAATAGCCGCGGTCGAAGAGCGCATCGGCGCCGAGCTCGACCTCGGCCGGCATGCCGAGCTCGTCCCCGAGCTCGAGTCCCTGGTCGGCGCCCATGTCTTGAGGGAGCGTCTGTGGGGCCTTCTCATGCTCGCCCTCTACCGCGCCGGGCGCCAGGGCGATGCCCTCGCCGCCTATCATCGAGCGCGCGAGGTCCTCGCCGACGAGCTCGGGATCGACCCCTCCCCCGAGCTCCAGCGCCTCCACGAGCAGATCCTCCGCCAGGACCCCATGCTCGACATCGCCGGGGTGCCGCTGCGCGGCTACCGGCTTCTGGAGCAGGTGGGGGTGGGGACGTTCGGGTCGGTCCACCGGGCATTCCAGCCCCAGGTGGGCCGGGAGGTGGCGGTCAAGGTCATCCACCCCCGCCTCGCGAACGACCCCGAGTTCATCCGCCGCTTCGAGGTCGAGGCGCAGCTCGTCGCCCGCCTCGAGCATCCCCACATCGTCCCCCTCTACGACTTCTGGCGAGATTCCGACGGCGCCTATCTTGTGATGCGCTACCTGCGGGGAGGAAGCCTGAGGGAGGCCCTGGCCGACGGGACTGTGGCTCCCGAGAGAGTGGCGAGGCTCGTCGACCAGGTGGCGGCTGCCCTTGCCGCGGCCCATCACCACGGGGTCGTTCACCGCAACGTCAAGCCCGCCAACGTTCTGTTCGACGAGGAGGAGAACGCCTACCTCTCGGACTTCGGGATCGCCAAGGACCTCGCCGGCGCCGAGGCGGCAGGGCCCGGAGGCACCCCGAGCCCCGTCGCCTACTACCTCTCCCCGGAGGAGATCCGCGGGGAGGAGGCCACGCCCCGCACGGATATCTACGGCCTCGGGCTCGTACTCTACGAGGCCTTGGCCGGGCGCCACCCGTTCGCCGACACGCCACCGGAGGAGGTGATCGAGCGCCATCTCCGGGAGCCGGTCGGCGGGATCGACGGCCTGCCGCCGCACGTGAACGAGGTCATCGGACGGGCCACGGCGAAGGATCCCGCAGGGCGCTACCCGGATGCGCCCGTTCTCGCGGATGCCTTTCGCACCGCGCTGCTGTCGCCGGCAGCCCAGGACGTGCACGCGCTGCAAGCGGAGGTCCCCAACCCCTACAAGGGGCTGCGCCCGTTTCTCGAGCCCGATGCCGCTGACTTCTTCGGCCGCGACGCCCTCCTGGCGCGTCTGCTCGAGCGCATGCGGGAGCGGGTCGAGGGATCCCGGTTCCTGGCGGTGGTGGGAGCGTCCGGGAGCGGCAAGTCCTCGGTCGTCCGGGCCGGCCTCATCCCCGCGCTGAGAACCGGCGCCCTGCCGGGGTCGGAACGCTGGTTCGTGGTGGAGATGCACCCGGGCGCGCACCCGTTCGAGGAGCTGGGGGCGGCGCTGCTGAAGATCGCGGTGAACGCTCCCGCGGGGCTCGCCGCGCGCCTGCGGGAGGGTGGGCTTTCTCGGGTCGCCGGCGAGCTCCTCCCCCCCGACGCTGAACTCCTCGTCGTCATCGACCAGTTCGAGGAGCTCTTCACCCTGGTCGAGGACGAGGGCCTCAGGGCACGGTTCCTGGGCGCGCTCGTGGCGGCGGCCACCGATCCCGGGAGCGGGGTGCGGCTGGTTGTGACCCTGCGAGCCGACTTCTACGAGCGCCCCCGGTCCTACACGGGGTTCGGGGACCTGTTGGCGGCCCGAACCGAGACGGTGACCCCGCTGTCGGTCGAGGAGCTCGAGCGAGCGGTCTCGGGGCCCGCGGGACGCGTCGGGACCGGCGTCGAGGCCTCGCTCGTGGCCGAGGTCGTCGCCGAGGTAGCTGCGCAGCCAGTGTCGATGGGGGACGCACCACAGAGCCCGAAGCTGCTGGAGCGCGAGGCCCAGCTCGAGGCGATCGACGCAGCGATCGGCGCCGCCGGCCAGGGCACAGGGCGGGCGGTCCTGTTCCAGGGCGCTGCCGGGATCGGCAAGACGAGCCTGATCGCGGCGGCCGCGAGCCGGGGCGCGCTCGAAGGCCTGCAGGTGCTGAGCGCCCGTGGAGACGAGTTGGAGCGCCAGTTTCCCTGGGGGATGGCCATCCAGCTCTTCGCCGGCGCCGTCGTTGACCCCGATTCCCAGAAGCTCATGAGGGGTGCCGCTGGCCTGACCGCACCGCTGTTCGAGGGCGGAGCCCCAGCGGCACCGGGCCCACCGGATCTCTTCCCGCTCCACCACGGCCTGCATTGGCTCACTGCCAACATCGCGGAGCGCAGTGCTCTTCTGCTCCTCGCCGACGACGTCCACTGGTCCGACCCTGAGAGCCTTCGGTTCCTCAACTACCTAGTCCCCAGGCTCGAGGAGCTGCCTGCGTCCCTGGTGATCGCCGCCCGGACAGGAGATCCCATCGACCCCGAGACGGAGGATCTCCTGGTCCATCTGCGTGCCCGCCCGGAGATCGTGGCTCACGCTGTCGATCCACTTGATCCGGACTCGATCCGGTCGCTCGTTCGATCCGAGATCGCGGAGGCAGAGGATGCCTTCTGCGACGCCGTAGCCCGCGCCGTCGCCGGCAACCCGTTCTTCTGCCGCGGACTGGTCGTCGCCGCCCGGGCGGAGGAGATCGAGCCGACCGAGGCTGGCGCGGCTCGCCTGCGGGAGTTGCGGCCGGAGGTGGTGCACGATGCGATCCTCGTCCGGCTCGGTCGGCTCGGTGCGGCCGCCGGCCGATTGGTGGCGGCCACCGCTGTCCTCGGGGCCCGGGCGACCCTTCCGCGTGCGGCACGGCTGGCTCGACTGGACGATGCCTCGGCAGCTCAGGCAGCAGACGCGCTGGTCGATGCCGACATCCTCGCAGTCGGCCCGTCGCTCTC
>DASUUD010000050.1:0-16091 GCA_036374255.1 Solirubrobacterales bacterium
GACGGCGCCGGGATCGGCGACGCGCTCGATGAGGTCGAAGTAGAGCCGCTGCAGATCTGGCGAGGCATCGGGGTGGTCGTTGTGCTGTCCGATCACCCCGGCCAGCAGCAGCTTCACCTGGCGCTCCGCGATCTCCTCCTCGGACGCCTCGGGGTCGAAGGGGAAAACCCCCGGCGGCATCTCCTCCGTGGGCCAGCCGATCGTCCGCCAGCGCTGCCGGATCAGTTTCAGCCCGAAGGCGAAGATGTCCTCGAGGGAGAAGCCGTAGCACTCGGTGTATTCGCGGTTCATTTCGGGCGGGGTGAAGACCGCCGGCCCGTAGGGCAGCACTTCGCGCAGCAGCTCGGCCACGGCGGCTTTGTTCTCCTCCGACTCGGCGAGCAGTTCAGAGAGGACCTTGACCCCGAAGCCGATATGGCGCTGCTCGTCGCGGGAGACGTTGGCCATGCCGGAGCTGAAGCCCGGCATCGTGTCCTCCGAGGCGAAGAAGTCCTCGATGAAGTGCTGTCCCGGCTGCGCAAGGGAGCCCTCGACGATCAGGTGGTAGAGCGTGATCGCCTGCGCGTACTTGGGAAGCGAACGGTCGTGGCGCAGTTCCTCCGCCATCCGGTCCAGGCGGTCGAAGATCCCTCGGTAGCCCCAGTTGAGCTGCGGCAGGGTGGAGGAGAGGGTCGCCTGGATCGACTCGCCGCCGACCCCGATCACCTCCTTGAAGAAGCGGTGGAAGAAGACCGAGTGGCGGACCTCGTCGACCTGTTGCGTGGCGAGGAAGTAGGACTGCTCCTCGGTCGGCGCTGCGGTCACGTAGGGGGCGAGGGTGTCGGCGACCCGGTCCTCGCCGTAGAAGAACATCGAGTAGATCCACATCGCAGAGCGGCGCTGGAGGTCGCTGAGCGCCTCCCAGCCCTCGCGGTCCTGGGAGAAGTCGATGTCGTAGGCGCTCCAGTTGCCCTGCTCCCAGCGGTGATAAAGGTCCTCGTAGGTGACGCTGTCCATCAGATTCTGGGCTGCGACGCTCATCTTTCTCCCTCTTCGGTCATCGGGCGCCTCTCACGCGCTCCCGCGGGTCGTCAAGAGGGTACCGCGAAACTGGCTGCCCAGCCAGGATGGGCAACGGCGCGGTCGGTCAAGCCCGATCCCGTGAGAGTGTTCTGGTCTGATTGCACTTTCATCTCATTCGACGGGAGGCTGGGCATGGCATTCGACTCATCCAAAATCGGGCAGCACGTCGCGGCGATGATGGAGGCGCTGGAAGGCGATTACGGAGAGGACAGCGAGATCGGCAACATCTGCACGATCGCCGAAATCGCGACCCCCGGCGAGCAGGAGGGCACCTACCGCGTGGACATCAGGGTCCGGCACACCGGAACTCCGGCGGCCGGGGTCGGCCTCTGTCGCATGGGGGAGCGGAGCCTCACCGGACAGCTGGGCCGCTGAGCGGTCAGACCCTCGCCGGCCTCTCGATCTCCCGCTTGAGGATCTTGCCGGTCGGGCCCTTGGGAAGGTCGTCGACGAACCAGACTACGCGCGGGTACTTGTAGGCGGCGATCCGCTCCTTGACGTAGGCGCTCACCTCGTCGGCGCTCAGCTCCTCGCCCTCGTGCAGGACGACCGCGGCGCCGACCTCCTCGCCCCACTCGTCGTGGGGGATTCCGACCACGGCGGCTTCGCGGATCTTCGGATGCTCGTAGAGGACCTCCTCCACCTCACGGGGGTAGACGTTGTAGCCGCCGCGGATGATCATGTCCTTCATGCGGTCGACGATGTAGAAGTAGCCGTCCTCGTCCACGCGGGCCATGTCGCCGCTGTGGAACCAGCCGCCTCGCATCGCGTCCTCGGTCGCCTCGGGCCGTTGCCAGTAGCCCTTCATGATGTTGTGGCCGCGGATCACGATCTCGCCCACCTCGCCCTCGGGAACGGGATTGCCCTGCTCATCGACCACCCGCATCTCAACGCCCTCGATCGGCGTGCCGATCGAGCCCGGCTTGCGCTCCCGGTCTGGATGGTTGGAGGAGGCGACCGGCGAGGTCTCAGAGAGGCCGTAGCCCTCGAGGACGAGCGCTCCGAAGGCCTCCTCGAAGCCGCGCAGCACCTCGACCGGCATCGATGCGCCGCCTGTGATGCAGGTGCGCAGCGAGGAGCAGTCGCTGCCCTCGCGTCCGGGGTCGTGCAGGAGGCCCCCGAACATCGTCGGAACGCCGTAGAAGTGCGTGACGCCGTCGCGCTCGATCGTCTCCAGCGCCTCCCCGGGGTCGAATTTCGGCACCAGGGTGAGGCAGGCCCCGACCCGCAGGGAGGCGTTCATCGCCACGGTCTGGCCGAAGGAGTGGAAGAGGGGCAGCGCTCCGAGCACGACATCACCCTCGCCGATCTCGCAGGTGGTCCTGGCGCAGACGTCGGCGTTGCGGTCGAGGTTCGCGTGGGTCAGCTCGGCGCCCTTTGGCGTGCCCGTGGTCCCCGAGGTGTAGAGAATCACCGCGGTGTCGTCCTCGGCGGTGTCGGCGACGCCCGGGGTCGGCTCGAGTCCCTGAAGCGTCTCGGCAAAGGAGGACGGCTCGACCTCGATCAGCTCGGCCCCGGACTCGGCGGCCCCGGCGCCGGCCTCCTCGATGAAGCCGTGCCAGGCGAGCAGCAGCTTCGCCCCCGAGTCCTCCAGGTAGAAGGCGATCTCGCGCCGCTTCAGCAACACGTTCATCGGCACCACGACGCCGCCGGCCCGGAGCACCCCGTAGTAGGCGACCGGGAACTGGGGCACGTTTGGCAGCATCACCCCGACCCGGTCCCCCTGCTCCAGCCCGTTCTCGCGCAGCAGCGTGGCGAGGCGGGCGCTGAGGTCGTCGAGCGCCGCGTAGGTCAGCTCCGCTTCGCCCAGCCGGATCGCCGGCCGGTCGGGGAAGCGCTCGGCGCCGTCCGTGATCGTCGATGCCAGGTTGAGGCCCATCTCCCCGCCGGCGAGTCTATGCGTCCGCAGCTCCCGCCCGCAACTCAGCCTGCTCGGAGGCCGAGTTGCGGCGGCTCATCACCCAGGCGAAGGCGCCGCCGGTGAAGAGCATGAAGGAGGCGTAGACCGCCGCGGGTATTGCGGCGTCGGCGGCCAGCGTGGCGCCGACCGCGACCGCCAGGGCGGAGTTGTGGATTCCCAGCTCGAGCGCGATCGCGGTCGCCTGGCGGTCATCGAGCCGGGCCAGCTTGGAGATCGTGAAGCTGAAGATCATCGCTGCGACGTTGAGGGCCAGTGCCGCGCCGGCGACGTCGGCAACGTTCTCGGCGACCGTGTCGTGCTCGCTGGCTATTGCGCCGAGGACGACGAGCGCGAACAGGGTGAGGGCGATGCGCTGGACCCGCGGGTGGACCGCCTCGACGCGCGCCGGGCTCCGCCGCCGCATCTCCATTCCGATTGCGACCGGCACGATCGTGATCGCGAAGACCCGGGCCACGACGCCGAACATGCTCACGTCGCCGATCCCGGAGGCGCCGAAGTAGCTTGACGAGAGCTCGATGTAGAGCGGTACCGTGACCAGCGCACCGACGCTGCTGATCGCCGTCATCGTCACCGACAGCGCCGTGTCGCCGCGCGACAGGTGCGTCAGCATGTTGGCCATCATGCCGCCCGGCGAGGCGCCGAGCAGGACGAGGCCGACGGCCAGCTCGGGCGGAAGGGCGAACAGCTCGGCCATCGCCAGAGCGAGCAGGGGAGCGAGCAGCGCCATGTTGAGCATCCCGATCGCCACGCCGCGCGGTGCCACCAGCACCCGGCGGAAGTCCTCCCTGGTCAGGGTCAGGCCGAGGCTCCACATGATCACCGCGATCGCCGCCGGGAGAACCGCCGTGGTCAGCACCGGGCTGTCCATCGACCGACCTTATCCATTGCGGCAAGCTCCGTTGAGCGGCTGGTTGCGTAGGATGCCCCGCCGTGAGGACCGTGATCCTGGCAATCGGAGCGGCTGCGGCGATCGCCTTCGCAGGCTGCGGCGACGACGATTCGACGACGAGCGAGGGCGATACGACGGTAGCGGAGGCGACCGCTCCCCAGACGAAGCCCGATGTCGAGCCGCCCAAAGGCGCCCCGCCGAAGCAGCTCGAGGTCGAGGACCTGATTCAAGGCAGCGGCGAGGTGGCCGAGTCCGGTGACGGAGTCACCGTTCAGTACGTCGGCGTCAACTACAGGAGCGGGAAAGAGTTCGACGCCTCCTGGGGCCGCGAACCGTTCAGCTTCCAGCTTGGCGCCGGCATGGTGATTCCCGGCTGGGACCAGGGCGTGGAGGGGATGAAGGTCGGCGGTCGCCGCGAGCTGATCATTCCGCCGAACCTGGGCTACGGGCCGGCGGGCACGCCCGACGGGTCGATACCGCCGAACGAAACGCTCGTCTTCGTGGTCGACCTGCTCGAGGTCGAATAGCGGAGCTGCTCACCGTGAGCGAGCGCGCGACCCTCGTCCAGCGGTTCGCGGCGCAGGCGCTCTCCGGCCCGCCCCTTTCCGATCCCGTTGCGGTCGCCGAGCGGCTGCTCGCCGTACAGGCCCAGGACGGGCGCGGGGCGCGGCTGGCGGTTCGAGCCCGAACCTCGGGGTTGGTCGCGGCCGACATCGACCGATCGCTGACCGAGGACCGCACGCTGCTGATCAGCTGGCTCAACCGGTGCACGCTGCACCTGGTGCGCAGCGAGGACTATCCGTGGCTGCACGCGCTGACCACACCCCCGCTGCTCAAGGCGAATGCCCGCCGCCTCTCCCAGGAGGGAGTGACGCTGGAGGCAGCGGATCGCGGCGTGGTGACGATCGAGCGGGCGCTGGCCGAGTTGGGGCCCCTGACGCGGACCCAACTGCGTGAGCACCTGGACTCGGCCGGGGTGCGCACGGAGGGACAGGCCCTGGTCCACATCCTGATGCTGGCGACGCTGCGGGGTATAGCGATACGGGGGCCGATGGTGGGCAGGGAGCACGCCTATGCATTGGTCCGCGACTGGCTCGGCGAGCCAGGGTCCGTCGACCGCGAGGCGGCCCTTGCGGAGCTGGCCCGGCGCTATCTGGCCGGCCACGCTCCCGCCGACGATCGAGACCTGGCCAGGTGGGCGGGGTTGCCGCTGCGCGATGTCCGCACGGGGTTGGCCGCAATCGGCTCGGAGCTGGGGCAAGGCGATGACGGCCTGCTTCGCCTCTCTGGGCGAGCGGCTGGTGCGGAGGAGATGCCCCCGCCGCGGTTGCTCGGGCCGTTCGACCCGGTGCTGCTCGGTTGGGTCTCCCGGGAGGCGATTCTGGGCTCGCTTCGAGACCGGGTCGTCTCCGGGGGTCTCTTCCGCGCTTTCGCGCTGGTCGACGGCCGGGCAGCTGGGCTGTGGAAGTGGACGAAGAACGAAGTCAGCCTCGATCTCTCGGCTCGGCTCGCCTCGGAGGCAAGGGCCGCCCTGGAGGCAGAAGCCGCCGACGTGGCGCGCTTCCTTGGCGGCGGCTCGTGATGCCTCTCCCATCGCCCCGACCGGATCAGGTCTCGAGGGACTCGGGTGCCGGCTGGGCGGGCCCCGGCGGCTCGGCGCTGCCGCCCGCGGTGGAGTCGATCCGCGGCCCGACGGGCCCGGTCCAAACCCACCCCCGGTACATGCGAACGAGGACCAGCAGGCCGATCGCACCGGCCAGCGCGGAGAGGCCTCCGGCGTAGGCGAGCGTGCCACGCGCGCCGATCGCAGCCACCAGCACGCCGCCCGCGGCGAAGGCGCCCAGCTCGGCCGAGTTGCGGATGCCGTTGTAGGCGGCGAAGGCGCGCCCGTGCAGGTCGTCGGGAACCTGGACGTGGATCAGGCTGCGGAACATCACGTTCTTGAGGCCGTGGGCGAGCCCGCCCACGAACGAGCAGGCGAGGAAGAAGGCGAAGCTGAGCCAGAGCGCCGGCAGGGCGAGCGCCGCCCCCTGAACCGTCGCGGCGGCGACTCCGGTGGCGGCGACGGCGGCGATCGCCACGCGCCTTGAGAGGAGCATCGCGCCGAGGGCCATGCCCACCGTCCAGATCGAGAGCATAGTTCCGTAGGCGACGTCTCCCCTGCCGAGCACGTCCTCGACGAAGAACAGCTCGCCCACCCAGACCGCCGACATGAAGAGCAGCGAGCTGAAGGCGACCGTCATCACCAGCGCCAGCGTGCGCTCGCGAAACAGGAAGGCGATTCCGTCGCGGGCGCGGGGCGCGGCTTCGCCCTCGGCGATCTCGCCGGGCCTGCGGCGCACCCTCAGCGACAGGGCCGCGACGGCGACGGCGGCGAAGGTCGCCGCGTCCACCAGCATCGCCAGCTCCAGACCGCCCGCCGCGAAGAGGAAGCCGCCGGCCAGCGGTCCGATGCCGAACCCGACGTAGCGCGCCGTCTCGATGTGGCCGTTCGCCTCCTGGATCCGCTCCTCGCCGGAGAGCAGCGGCACCAGGGCGAACTCGGCCGGCTGGGTGGTGGCGAAGACGACGCCCAGCAGCGCGGTGAGCAGGAGGACCAGACCGACGCCGTCGGCGAACCCCAGCGCCGCCGCGGCGACGGCACCGATCGCCGAGACGACGGCGAGGAGACGCGTCGCCTCGATCCTGTCGACCAGCAGCCCGACGTGGCCGGCTACCAGGACCGAAGGGCCGAACAGGCAGACCCAGAGCGCCGCCACGGCGAAGCCGGAGTCGGTCAGGTCCTTCACGTGCAGACCGAGCGCGACTATCGCCACCCAGTCGCCCAGCGCCGAAAGCCCGACCGCTCCCGCCACCAGGCGGAAGTCACGGTCTCGGAAGAGACTCCGCTTCACCGCGCGGAGGATAGGTGGCCGCCGCAGTCGGCGGACCTGATTCGATACCGGCGTGGCTGGGCAACTCACAATCCCCGCCCGCTTCAACGGACCGCTGGAGAATGGCCAGGGCGGCTATGCGGCGGGGATCTTCGCCGCGACCCTCGAGGGCCCGGTCGAGGTCACGCTGCGACGACCGGTGCCGCTCGACACGGCGCTCTCCGCGGCGGTCGAGGACGGGACGGTGCGGGTACTCGACGGGGAGGAGCTGATCGCGGAGGGGAGGGAGGTGCCCGGCTTCGACCTCGAGGCCCCGGAACCGGTCGGCGTGGAGGAGGCCCGCGAGGCTATGAGCCGTTACCGGGGCCTTCCCGAGGGGCCGTTCAGCCGCTGCTTCGTCTGCGGGAAGGCGCGCGAGGACGCCCTCGGCGTCTTCGCGGGGCCCCTTGAGAACCGCCCGCTGGTCGCCTCCACCTGGACTCCACCTCCCCACACCTCGGGCGCGGATGGAACTGTCCGCCCGGAGTTCCTCTGGGCCGTGCTCGACTGTCCCACCTTCTTTGCCGCCTACTTGGACGATGAGGAGCTTCCGATCAGCTTCCTCGCCAGGCTCACCGCGCGGATCGATGCTCCCGTCGCGGCGGGCGAGGAGCACGTCGTGATCGCCTGGCCGCTCGAGGCCGAGGGCCGCAAGCGCCAGGCGGGCTCCGCGTTGCTGAGCGTCGACGGCGAGGTCTTGGCACGGGCGCTCGCGCTGATGATCGAGCCCCGCGGCTGATCCGGAAAGGGCTCACAATCCGGTGTGGCGACGGTCTTCAGGACACCGGCCACGACGGAAGGAGAGACAAGATGGGACGCCCGGTGGTTCATTTCGAGGTGATCGGCAGGGACGACGAGGGGCTGCGGAGCTTCTACGGCGAGCTATTCGGCTGGAAGTTCGACGCAGACAACCCGATGCGATACGGGGTCGTCGCGCGCGAGGAGAACCTCAATCAGGACGGAGTCGGGATCGGGGGCGGTGTCGGCTGGGGCGGTCCCGAGAGCGCCGGCGGCTACGCGACGTTCTACGTCGAGGTTCCCGACGTGGAGGCCGCCCTGGCCCAGGCGGAGAGCCTCGGAGGCACGCGCGTGATGGGCCCGGAGAAGCTCATGGGCACTATGGAGCTGGGCCAGTTCAAGGACCCCGAAGGCACCCTGATCGGCCTCGTGTCGAGCGCCTCGTAGGCGCTATCCCAGCTTCGGCGTGCGCCAGGGCAGGGCGAGGCGGGCGGCGAGGTCGCTCGCCAGGCCCTCGATCGGGACGCGGATCTGCTCCAGCGTGTCGCGGTCGCGCAGCGTGACCGTGTCGTCCTCCATCGTCTGGCCGTCGACGGTGATCCCGAATGGCGTTCCGATCTCGTCCTGGCGGCGGTAGCGTTTGCCGATCGAGCCCCCCTCGTCGAACTCGGCGGGGACGCGGTGGCGGAGGTCCTCGAAGATCGCGCGCGCCTTCTCGGGCATCCCTTCCTTCGAGACCAGGGGGAGGACGGCGACCTTGACCGGGGCCAGGCGGGGGTGGAGTCGGAGCACGGTGCGCTTGCGGCCCTCGACCTCCTCGACGTCGTAGGCGTCGACCAGGAAGGCGAGGGCGGCGCGGTCGGTCCCGGCGGCCGGCTCGATCACGTGGGGGACGTAGCGCTCCTTGGTGCCCTGGTCGAAGTACTCGAGCTTCTCGCCACTGTACTTGGCGTGCTGGGTGAGGTCGAAGTCGCCGCGGTTGGCGATTCCCTCGAGCTCCGACCAGCCGATCGGGAACAGGTACTCGATGTCGCTTGTGGCCGAGGAGTAGTGCGACAGCTCGTCGGGGCCGTGAGGGCGCACGCGCAGGTATTCGGGCCGGATCCCCAGCTCCGTGTACCAGCCCTCGCGCTCCTCGATCCAGGTCCGGTGCCACTTCTCCGCCTCGGCCGGGGGCACGAAGAACTCCATCTCCATCTGCTCGAACTCGCGAGTGCGGAAGATGAAGTTGCCGGGGGTGATCTCGTTGCGGAAGGACTTGCCGATCTGGGCGATCCCAAAGGGCGGCCTCTTGCGCGCGAAGCTGAGCACGTTCTTGAAGTTGATGAAGATGCCCTGCGCGGTCTCCGGGCGCAGGAAGACCTCGGAGCCCTTGTCGCGCACGGGCCCGATGTGGGTTTCGAACATGAGGTTGAACTGACGCGGCTCCGAGAGCTCGCCGCCGCACTCGGGGCAGCGCAGCTCAGCTTCGGGGTCGCCGCCTTCGGCCTCCACCTCTTCCCGCAGGTGGTCCTCGCGCCAGCGCTTCTTGCACTTGCCGAGGCACTGGACCAGGGGGTCGGTGAAACCCTCCAGGTGACCCGACGCCTCCCAGACGCGGGGATGCTGGAGGATCGCCGAGTCGAGGGCGACGATGTCGTCGCGCTCCTGCAGCATCGCCCGCCACCACTCGGCTTTCACGTTGTTCTTCAACAGCACGCCGTAGTGGCCGTAGTCGTAGGTGGAGCCGAGCCCACCGTAGATCTCAGAGGAGGGGAAGACGAAGCCGCGCCGTTTGCAGAGTGCGACGATCTCCTCCATCGTCACCTGGTCCGGTCTCACCTCGGGCGTCGCTGCCATGCGTGGAACGGTATAGAGGGGACGCCCCGAAGGGCTGTACGGCGCGGATCCCGGTCCGGGCGACTGCGATAATCCGCCCCCAAATGGAAATCGCACCGGCTCCGCTCCGCTCGCGGAAATCAAAAATGGACGCTCGCTCCGCGTAGGCTTGCATGCCGATCTACGAGTACAAGTGCGCCAACGGCCACGTCTTCGACGTGATCCAGAAGATGACGGACGAGCCGCTCAGCGAGTGCCAGGAGTGCGGCGCCGCCGCGGAGCGGGTCCTGCATCCGGTCGCCGTCCACTTCAAGGGCTCCGGCTTCTACAACACCGACTACGGCAAGCGGAAGGGCGCCGCCGCTGCCGCCAACGGGTCCGAGGGCGGCGCGGGGCAGAAGGAGTCCTCGTCAAGCGACTCGAAGCCGGACTCCGCGGGCGACTCGACCAAGAAGACCGCTGCGGCCGGGGACTGATTCGGCGCCTCGCAAATGACCTGTGAAGGGTTGTTCACCCCATAGGGTCATCAACCGTTCACACGCTCAGTCGAGCAGGCGCTTGACGGCTCGGCGGCGCTCCGATTCGGGCACTTCGACGCTTTCCCCGGGCCCGACGCTGCAGCCGGAGTTGGCGCCTTTGCAGAGGAAGTCCGCGTCGCTGTCGCCGCCGATCCCGGCGGCGAGGATCAGCTGGGGCATTGTGAAGAAGCCCATGTCGCTGACGAAGGCCTTGGGCGCCTCCCAGCCGATGATCGGGCCCTTGATGAAGTTGTAGGGAAGGCGGAGCGGATCGGTGAGGCGCCCCTTGATGCCGCTGATCACCTGCTGCTGCGCCCTGGCCCGGTCGAAGTCGCTGTAGCCGAGGGTGTAGGCGCTCGGGCCGGGTCCCGGGCAGGGACTCGGCTTGCGGATGCGCGCGTAGGTGAGCGCCTTCTCGCCGTTCAGGGTGTTCTTCCCCTTGCCGACCCGCAGGGTGTAGCCGCCCTGGCCCCCGCCGGCGCCGCCCGAGATGTCGGCGCAGAGCTTCTTCGGCACGTCGACCTCGACGCCGCCGACCGCGTCGATCAGGTCTTCGAAGCCGGTGAACTCGATGATCGCCACGTGGTCGACCTGGATTCCCAGGAAGTCCTCCACCGCCCTGATCTGCGATCCCGCCCCGCCGAAGGCGTAGGCGGCGTTGATCTTCTGGGGGCTCTGGCCGGGGATCTCCGCGTAGGCGTCACGCGGGATCGAGAGTTTGCGGAAGTCCCCTCCGCCGGCGCAGATCAGCATCAGCGTGTCGGCGCGGAACTGGCCGACTGAGCATCCGCCGTGCGGGGCATCGCCGTGGGCCTGCTGCTCGAAGCACTCCTCCGAGGGCGCCGCGCCCGGCTCCTTTGTGTCCGGCGGCCGGGCGTCGGTGCCGATCACGAGGATGTTCTGCGCGCTGGGCAGCAGGAAGGGGTTGCCGTGCAGCGCCGACTTCGCGCTGCCGGAGAGCTTGAAGGCCTGGAGCTGCGCCGAGACGGCGAAGGCGAGAAAGCTGAGGAAGATCCAGCCCAGGGCCGCAAGCCCGATCCACTTCAGGATGCGCTTGGAGGCGGGGCGCTCGCGGCGCTCGCGGCCGGGGCGCTCGCGGCGCAGGGGGAGCTTCGGACCCCGGCCGTCTCGTTCGCGCAGCTTCGACAGGTCCGGCTTGCGGAAGCGCGATAGGACGCCTCGCCGGGACCGGTAGACCTTGTAATCGGGCGGCCCGGTGGGCCGCTGCTGTTTGCTCTCCGGCATGAAAGGCTTAGGAATGATGCCGATGCCCGCGGTCGCATGCCAGCTTCGATGAGCCCAGCCGAAGCGATTGGAGTCGATCTGGGCGGGACGAAGATGCTTTTGGGCGTCCTCGACGCGGGCTCCGAGGTCGTCTGGGAGAGTCGCGAGCCCTCCGCCGGTCACGGCGAGGAGGAGCTGGTCGAGCTGCTGGTGCGGGAGATCGGAAGGGCCCGCGAGCATAGGAGGGGCGTCGAGGTGGTGGGACTGGGGATTCCGGCGACCATCGACCACGCGCGTGGCGTGGCCATCTCCGCCGTCAACCTGCCGATCGAGAACCTGAGGATCCGCGACCTCGTCCAGGAGCGGACCGGTCTCCCGGTCTTCGTCGACAATGACGCCAACGTGGCGGCCCTGGCCGAGTACCTCTACGGAGCGGCGAAGGGGACCCGCGACGCCGTGATGCTGACCATCGGAACGGGGATCGGCGGGGGTTTGATACTCGACGGCAAGCCGTATCGCGGCGCCACCGGCGCGGGGGCCGAGCTGGGCCACGTCGTTATCGACCTCGACGGCCCGCGCTGCCAGGGCAACTGCCCCGGGCGGGGCTGCGTTGAGACGCTCGCCTCCGGCACGGCCCTCGGCCGCGAAGGCCGGGAGGCGGCCGCCCGCGAGCCCGACTCGGCCCTCGGCCGGATGCAGGCCGAGGGAAGGCAGATCGACGGCAGGGCGGTCACCGAGGCGGCGCAGGCGGGGGACGCCACGGCGATCGGTGTGTTCGACCTGGTCGGGTTCAGGCTCGGGGTCGCGCTCGCCAGCTTCGCCAACATCTTCGAGCCCGAGGTGATCGTGATCGGCGGGGGCGTGATCGCCGCGGGGGATCTGCTGCTCGAACCGGCGAGAAAGGAGCTGGGGGCTCGGGCGCTGCCGCCGATGAACCGCACGCCCGTCGTGGCGGCGAAGCTCGGCGAGGACGCTGGGATGATCGGGGCGGCAGCGATGGCGCGGATCGAAATGGAGCAGGGCGGAAGCTGATGCCCGGTTCGCTTGTCGTGTGCCCGACCCCGATCGGAAACCTCGACGACATCACCCTGCGGGTCCGCGATGCCCTCGTCGGCTCCGACTTCATCGCATGCGAGGACACGCGCCGCACCGGCGCCCTGCTCGACAAGCTCGGGATCCACCCGGCCCCGACCCTGATCTCAAACCACGAGGGCAACGAAGCGTCCCGGGCGACAGAGCTGGCGCAGCGGATCGAGCGGGGCGCGACGGTCGCGCTGGTCTCCGACGCCGGAATGCCGGCGATCTCCGATCCGGGCTTCAGGGTGATCCGGCGCTGCCTGGAACGCAACCTGGAGGTGATCGTCCTGCCGGGGCCCTCGGTCGTGCCGGTGGCGCTGGTCGCCTCGGGGCTCCCGACCGACCGCTGGCGGTTCGAGGGCTTCCTGCCGAAGCGGGCGGGGGAGATGGAGAAGGTCCTGCGCTCGACCGAGACGGTGGTCGCCTTCGAGTCGCCGCGGCGCGTGGGCGAGTCGCTCGCGGCCCTGGCGGCGATCGCGCCGGACCGGCCGGCGGCGGTCTGTCGCGAGATGACGAAGATGCACGAGGAGGTCGCGCGCGGCTCCCTGGGAGAGCTGGCGAGGCGTTTCCGCGGCGAGGTGAAGGGAGAGATCGTGCTCGTGATCGCGCCCGCTTCCTCGGAGGAGCACGACAGGGACGTGGGCTTCGCGGTGGACGCCCTGCGCCATTTGGTCCAGTCCGGGGCGAGGCCGCGCGCGGCGGCCAGCGTCGTCGCGGCGCTCACGGGCACCCGCGCCAACGACCTCTACAGGGCGCTGACCGGCAGGGAGCCGAGGCGTTGACCCTTGACGGGCGATCCGTTCGTCCTACGGCCGAATAGGTCGCCCCGCCCAGGCGGTTGAATAGCCTGGCGTCCGTGTCGTACTACGTCACCACCCCGATCTACTACGTCAACGCCGAGCCGCATCTCGGGCACGCCTACTCGACCATGGCTGCCGACGTGCTCGCCCGGCACATGCGCCAGCGCGGGGAGGACGTCTTCTTCCTGACCGGCACCGACGAGCACGGCGAGCCGATCGAGACCGCCGCCGAGCGGGAGGGCGTCACCCCCCAGGAGCTGGCCGACCGCAACACGGAGAAGTTCCGCGAGCTGATGCCGATCATCGACGTCACCAACGACTTCTTCATCCGCACCTCCGACCGCCGTCACGGCGAGAAGGTCGCCGAGATCATGCAGCGCGTCTACGACAACGGCTGGGTGACGAAGGGGGTCTACGAAGGGTGGTACTGCCCGCGCTGCGCCGACTTCAAAACCGAACGCGAGCTGGGCCCGGGCCAGAGCTGCCCGATCCACGAGATCGCGCTCGAGCGCGAGCGCGAGGAGAACTGGTTCTTCCGGCTCTCGGCGTTCCAGGGGCAGCTCGAAGGGCTCTACGAGGAACGGTCCGACTTCGTCGTCCCGGAGTTCCGGCGCAACGAGGCGATCTCCTTCATAAAGGGGGGGCTGGAAGACGTCTCTCTCTCGCGGCCGAAGCTGAAGTGGGGGATGCGCCTGCCCTGGGACCCCGAGCAGCGGATGTACGTCTGGTTCGACGCGCTGCTCAACTACGTCACCGCGCTCACCTTCGCCCGCGAGGGCGAGGACCTGACCGAGCGCTTCTGGCCGGCCGACCTGCACGTGATGGCGAAGGACATCCTCAAGTTCCACGCTGTGATCTGGCCGGCGCTGCTCTGGGCGGCGGACCTCGAGCCGCCCAAGCGGATGGCGATCCACGGCTACCTGCTGATGGGGGAGAAAAAGATGTCGAAGTCGCTGGGCAACGTTCTGGATCCGTTCGAGGTGATCGACCGCTTCGGCGCCGACGCGCTGCGCTTCTACTGCTTCCGCGAGGTCAGCTTCGGCCAGGACGGCTCGATCTCGACGGCCGGCTTCGAGGCCCGCTATGAGACCGAGCTGGCCAACGACTTCGGCAATCTGGCGAGCCGGGTGCTGGCGATGATCGACCGCTATCGCGACGGCGTGGTCCCCCCCGCCCATACCGACGCGGTGCTCGAAGAGGACTTCGAAGGCGTGGTGGAGCGCTTCTGCGGCCTGCTCGACCACGCCGAGCTGAGCCAGGCGCTGGAGGAGGCGTGGCGGCTGGTGCGCCGGCTCAACCGCTACGTCGAGGAGACGCGGCCGTGGGAGCTGGCCAAGGAGGAGGCCGATCCGGAGCGCCTCGACGAGGTTCTCTACAACCTCGCCGAGGGCCTGCGCGTGACGACGCTGCTGCTCGTCCCCTACCTGCCGCGGACGAGCGAGCGCCTGCTGGCGGCGCTGGGCGAGGAGTCGCTCGAGCTCGCGGGGCTGGGCTCGCGCCCCGGGGGGCAGCGGATCGAGCGGCTGCCGCCGCTCTTCCCGAAGATCGAGGCGCCGGCCTGATCGCAGCCGATGATCGACTCGCACACGCACCTCTTCCTCTGCGAGCGACCGGAGGCCGAGCTGGTCGAGACCGCTGCCGCCGCCGGCGTGAACCGGATGCTCAACGTGGGCCTCGGGCGCGACTCGAACGCCGGGGTGATCTCCGCCGCTGAGCGCAACGAGGCGGTGTTTGCGACCGTGGGCTGCCACCCGACCTCCGCCCAGGGGTTCGACGACACGCAGGCGGCGGAGATCTCCAGGCTCGCCGGCCACGAGAAGGTGCGGGCGATCGGCGAGACCGGGATCGACTACTACCGGGACAGTGCCGGCCCGGCAGAGCAGCGGCGCGCCTTCGAGGCTCAGATCGAGATCGCTCGCGAGCACGAGCTGCCGATCGTCATCCACGCACGCGACCCGGACGGGGAGACGGGCGCGATCGACGACGTGTTCGAGATCCTCGATGCGCGGGGGGAGGGTGTGCGCGTGATCCTTCATTGCTTCCTTGCCCCCTGGCGGGTGGAGGATGCGATCGAGCGGGGCTGGCACTGCTCGTTCTCGGGGATCGTCACCTTCCCCAAGGCCGACGATCTGCGCGATGCGGCGGCGAAGCTGCCGGCCGAGCTGGTGCTTGTCGAGACCGACGCCCCCTATCTGGCGCCGCAGCCGATCCGCGGCAGGCCCAACGAGCCCGCCCACGTCGTCGAGACCGCGCAGACGGTCGCCGAGGTGCGCGGCGTCTCATACGAGGAGTTGGAGCGAACGGTCGAGGACAACGCGCGCGCCCTGTTCGGCTGGTAGCCGTGGTCAGGCTCGGGCAGAACTTCCTCGCCGACCCGAACCTGCTCGAGGCGATCCTCCGCGACGCCGCCCTCGCTCCCGAGGATGTTGTGCTCGAGGTGGGAGCCGGCGAGGGGGTGCTGACGGGACCCCTCGCCGACGCCGCCGCCCAGGTCCATGTCATCGAGATCGACCGGGGGCTGGAGGCGGCGCTGGCGCCGGTCGCGGCGCGCGACAACGTGCAGCTGCACTGGGGGGACGCGCTGAAGATGGATCTGGCGGCGCTCGAGCCGGCGCCCACTGCGGTCGTCGCCAACCTTCCCTATGCGATCGCCACGCCCCTGATCCTGCGGACCATCGACCAGCTGCCCTCGGTGGAGAGGTGGACGGTAATGGTGCAGCGCGAGATCGCCGACCGGCTGCGGGCGGCTCCGGGCAGTCGAACCTACGGAGCCCCCAGCGTGCTCGTCCAGCTCGCCTGCGAGGTGCGGCTGCTGCGCAAGGTCGACCCCGCCGTATTCCGGCCCCGGCCCCGGGTCGAGTCGGCGCTGCTCGGGATCCGCCGCACCGGGCCGGAGGCCGACGCGGCGACGCGGGAGTTGGTCAGGGCCGCCTTCGCGCACCGGCGCAAGTCGCTGGCGCGCTCGCTGGAGCACGTGAGGCCCGGATCGTTCGAGGCGGCCCGGTCCGCGCTCAGGGCGCTTGGCCTGCCGGAGGACGCCCGGGCGGAGAGACTCGCTCCCGAGGAGTTCGCGTCCCTGGCGGCGAAGCTTGGGCCAACCTCCTGACGTTGCCCGATGCCGACCCGCGCCCC
>DASUUD010000051.1:0-19098 GCA_036374255.1 Solirubrobacterales bacterium
GCCTACGTCGACCTTCCCTACATCGCCCTGGTCCTCGGTGCGCTGGTCCTCGAGACGAAGCGCCCGCGCGCCGGCTGGCCCGTCCTCGCCCTGCTCGCCCTGGCCGGCCTCCTCCGCCCCGAGGCCTGGCTCTTCTCCCTCGCCTACCTGGCCTACCTGTCGCTCGATCCCGAGCAGCTCCGCCTCCGCCTCGAGCGGCTCCGCCGACGTCGCGGCCCTGAGAAGGCGGCGGCGGTGCCCCTTGGACGGGCGGATACTCAAAACGCCGGCCTGATTAGGCCGGCGTTTGTCCGGACGAGGGGCGCCGCCGTCGCCCTCACGATCCTCGCGTTGGCGGGCCCGATCCTATGGGCGCTGTTCGACTGGATCACGGCAGGCAGCCCCACCCACTCCTTCACAGGCACCCGGGAGACGGTGGAGACGCTGGAGCGGCAGACGGGACCGATCGACCTCGTCCTCTACGGGCCCCGGCGCCTCGGCGAGGTGTTGCAGTGGCCGGGGATGGTGGGCGCGGCCGGCGGAATCGTCCTCGGCCTGGCCCTCCTCCGTCGCCGCTCCGAGGTCGGCGTCGCCGCCGCCGTCCTCGCGCTTGCCGCCTTCGCGATCCTCGCCTGCGCCGGCCTCGCCGTCATCCCCCGCTACACGATGCTCGCCGCCGCGGTGCTCGCCGTCTTCGCGGCGCTGGCGCTACTCGGCTGGCGCCTGCTCGACGCGGACCATCCCCGGCGCCGAGCCTGGCAGGGCTTCGCCGCGGTCGTCGCTGCGATGTTCGTGATCTGGGGCCCCAATCAGTACGACCTCCTGCACCGGGTCGATGTGGACCTGACCAACCAGAGCGAGATCGAGTCGGACCTGCACGACCTCGCCGACTCGGGCGCCTTCAAGCCGCTCTGCCTGCCGATCTCCGTCCCCAACCACCGCGCCGTCCCGCGACTCGCCTTCGACCTCGACGTGCGGCCGAGCCGGATCGTCAGCTCCTCCCAGCAGCGCCAACCGCGACGCGGCTACTTCCTCGACCCGGCCTCGCAGTTCGTGATCCACAACTTCATCCTCGACCCCAACGACCCGGCCCGCTTCGAGACCTCCGTGCCGTCCGGCTTCCAGGAGGTGTCGCGCAACTCTTCATGGGTCCTCTACCGTCGCTGCTAGCCTGCCCGGGCGGATGACCGGCGGCTTCAAGAGGTCGAGCTGGTTCGGGGTGATCGGGGTGATGGTTGTGATGGCGGCGGTCGCCGTCATCGGCTTGACAATGGGCTCCGGCGAAGTGGAGGACCCGAAGCCGATCTACGCGTTGATCTTCGGCATCCTCGCCGTCTTCTTCATCATCCTCTTCGCGCTGCAGCGCGCCGACCTCAACCGGGCTTCCACCGCGAGTGTCCGCGGCGCTCAGCGCGCTGTCGTCGAAGGGCGCGAGATCGAGAACCCGGCAACGATGCCGGAGCCCGACCTCTGGGCGGCGCTCGCCGTGCAGCCGATCGACGACGAGGCGATCAAGGCCCGCAGCCAGGCCTGGGACATCGGCCGGCGCAGCCAGGGCCTCGGGATGCTGGTGACGCTGCTGATCTTCCTCACCGTCCCCCCCATCTACCTGCTGGAAAGCTTCGTGCCTCTGCTGATCGGCGGCCCCCTGATCGTGCTTGCCGCCCTCTACGGCGCCTTCCGCGCGATCGCCCCCGGGGGTGACATGGAGAGGGGCTACGAGACCGTCGGCAAGTCGATGGGGCCGCTCGGGCTCGCAGTTACCGAGCGGCCGACGGTCAGCATCGAGATGCGCGAGCCGGTGACCCCACGCATGGGCCCGAAGGTCCACGGCGACCTTGTCCTCAGCGGCGAGCGGCACGGCCGGTCTGTCTCGGCCCGGCTCGGCGGCGGCAGGAGCGAGGTCGCCGTCGGCGTCGCGGCCCCGGAGTTCCACGCGAAGGCCAGGGACGGAAAGGTGCGGCCGGACAAGGGGACCGCGACCGAGATCGCGGAAGCGCTGAAGTCGGTTCCCGCCTCCACCCGCTGGAAGAGGGTCGAGGTCACGGGCGGCCCCGAGGGGATCCTCGTCGCCCGCAAGGGAGGCGAGCAATCCGACTGGATGTGCGACCTCTGGCTGGCCGAGCACCTCGCGTCGACGTGCTGAGAAGAGCAACGCAGACCACCCGCGGCCGGCTCGTCCTGCTGCTCTCCACCGTCGCCGCCTTCATCCTCGGCAGCGCAGCGCTCGACCACCTCGTCTTCGACAGCTTCGCGACCTACGGCGAGGCGCTCTGGTCGGCGACCCTGCACCTGCTCGACCCGTCAAGCCTCCAGGACGACGAGGGCGCGGTCGAGCGCACAATCGGCATCTTCCAGGTCGTCACGGGCCTCGTGCTCCTGGTCGGCGTCCTCTTCACGCTGGTCGCCGACACGGTCGGCAGCTCGATCGAGCGTCTCGGACGCGTCGATCCGCCTGTCCGGGACCGCGGCCATCTGCTGGTCATCGGGGGCGCCGACCTGCTCGGGCAGGCTGCCGGTGCCCTCGCGATCGCCGCCGATCTTGGTGAGCACCGACCGCTCGTCGTGCTGGCCCCGGAGGACGACCGCCCCTCCCGAAACCGGCTGCTCGCCGAGTTGCGCGAGCAGGCGGGCTCCCGCAAGGTGGGGCTGGTGTTCGGCGATACGGCCGGCGGGTCGGGCTTCCAGCTGGCCGCCGCCGACCGGGCCGAGACGATCGTCCTGCTGCCCACGACGAGCGGATCGCTGGTAGCGGAGGCCGCGGACGTCGAGGTGATGCAGACCGGGCTGGCGCTGAAGGAATTCCTGGACGAGCGCAGCGCGACGCCTCAGGTGCGGCTGCTGTTCCGCCGCGGTCGCCACGTCGACGCGATCTGGGACCTCTTTCCCGATGGTTGGGATGCGGTGGTCGGAGACAGGGTCGTGGCGGCGACCATGCGGGTGGCGATGACCAGGCTGGAGGACATGCCCGAGGTCGGCGCCCTGGTGGACCCCGGTGGAAAGGGCGACAAGGCGCTGCTGCGCCGGGCCCGTGATCGAGCCGATCATGAGAAGCGCGCCCTGAGGCTGACGATCGTCGGCTGCGGGATCACGGCACCGGCTCTGATGGAGGACCTGTCGCAGGCCGGCTCCGATCGCTTCCAGCTGACCATGCTCGCCGAGCGCGGGCCCTTCGAAGCCAACCTCGGCCGCGAAGACCCCTCGGGTCTGACGCTGCGCTACCGGGAAACCTCGATCGGTGATCCCGACGAGCTCGAGCGTGCGCTCGGCGACTCCAAGCCCGAGGTGGTCCTGGTGACGCCGAGCCCCACCGCCCGCGACCTGCGCACCTCCGACGCCGAAGCGACGCTCGCCGTGCTGCAGGTGCTGCGCTCGCTGGGCCCCGAGACGCCGGTGCTCGCCGAACTCTTCCTGCCCGAGAGCGTCGAGCGGCTTCCCCCCGACCGGCGGCTGCTGCCGGTCTCCTCGCTGCAGGCCGTCGCCAGCGCCCTGGCGCTGTCGATCGCCGATCCCGCCCGCTCACAGGCGCTGGTGCGGAAGCTCGAAGGGAAATCCGCGGCGTCCTGAGCTCCGGCACGACGGCCGGCTTGCCGACCGTGCAAGCATCCGGGAGATGGCTGCGATCGAGCTTCAGGGCGTGATCAAACGCTTCGGCCCCATCACTGCGGTGGACGGGCTGGACCTCGAGGTGCCGGAGGGCATCTGCCTCGGCCTGCTCGGCCCGAACGGCGCGGGCAAGTCGACGACGATGCGCCTGCTGACCGGCCAGGCGCTGCCCGACGCCGGCAGGCTGCGGGTTCTGGGCCACGAGCTGCCGAGCGACGCCAAGGCCGCGCGCGCCGAGATGGGCGTCGTCCCGCAGCTCGACAACCTCGACGTAGACGTCACGGTGGAAGACAACCTCGCCGTCTTCGCTCGCCTCTACCGGGTGCCCGACGTGCCGGCGGCGGTCGACCGGGCGCTCGACCTCGCCCGCCTGAGCCACCGACGCCGCGACGCGGTCGATGAGCTCTCCGGCGGGATGCGCCGCCGCCTGCTGCTGGCGCGAGGGCTGGTCCACGACCCGAAGCTCATCCTGCTGGACGAGCCGACCGTCGGTCTCGATCCGCAGATCCGCACCCAGCTCTGGAGCCTGATCGACGATCTGCGCACGCGTGGCAAAACGATTTTGATGTCGACCCACTACATCGAGGAGGCGGAGCGGCTCGCCGACGAGGTCGCGGTGATGACGAAGGGGAAGATCATCAGCCGCGGGCGTCCGTCCGAGCTGATCGCGCAGCACGCGGGCCGGGAGACGGCGGAAGTGTACGCGCCGCCCGAGCGCCTGCTCGAGGCGCGGACGGCGGCCGAGGCCGTGGGTCTGCGGGTGCGCCCAGCCGGCCCCGCCATCGCCATAGTGGGCTCGGAGCGGGCGAGCGACGGCGGCTTGCCCGAGGACGCTGTGCGGCGCGCCGCCTCCTTGGAGGACGTCTTCGTGCTGCTCACCGGGGAGGAGGCGGAGTGAGGGAGCGGATGACCGATGGGGCGGTGAGGCTGCGGCGCCTCGAACCGGCCGCGATCGGCGGCGTGATGAGCCGGGAGGTCGCCAACTTCCGCACCTACTGGCGCGGGACGACCTTCTCCAGCGTGCTCGAACCGATCGTGTACCTGCTCGCCTTCGGCCTCGGCCTCTCGGCGACCCTGGTCGACGACGTCAACGGCACGCCCTACGTCGAGTACGTCGGCACGGGCATGGTCGCCACGGCGGTGATCTTCTCCAGCGCGATGCCGGCGATGTTCGGGACCTTCGTCAAGCACCGCTTCCAGAACACCTACGACGCGATCCTCGCCGCCCCGGTCGACGTCGAGGAGCTGGTCACCGCCGAGATGCTCTGGATCGGGATCCGCGCCAGCGTCTACGGCTGCTTCCCGCTGCTGGTGACGCTGCTCTTCGGCCTCGACCCGGCGCCCGCGATGCTGCTGGTGCCGGTGTTCTGCTTCTTCACCGCGCTCGGCTTCGCGGGCTTCGGGGTGACGATGGCCGCCGTGGTCGCCAAGATCGACCAGTTCAACTACGTGACGGCGCTGTTCGTCACGCCCCTGTTCCTGGTCTCCGGCGCCTTCTTCCCGATCTCCGGCCTGCCCGAGGGGCTCCAGGTCGTGGCGCAACTCAACCCGCTCCACCAACTGGTCGAGTTGGTGCGGGGCTCCGCCTTCGGCTTCGAGGCGATCGACGCGATTCGCTTTGCCTCGCTCGTCGCCTTCGCCCTGGTGATGTGGCGGATCGCCATCAACCGGATGGCGGCCCGCCTGATCGACTGAAATGGACCGTGCGCCCCGCCTTCGAAGCGAAGTCACCGGGCGTGTCCGTCGCGTTTGGCTCGGGCCGGGCTCACCTGCGGCACCCGCGGCTTCCGCTTAAGGCTGCTTCCTTCCGGACCTGACCTGATTCACGTGCCCACGTCGCGCAGGACCCGGCCGTCAACGCCGCCCGCGGCGCACTGACCCCGACGGCCAGCTCCTCGGAACGGGTTTCGGCCCCGCTAAGCGGATTTCGGGTTACAGGGCACCGCTGATTCCCCGCCTAGCACGGTCCACTCCCGATCCTACCCTGCCCGGGCCGCTACCGGCCGGACCTAAAGCTGACCAATTCCTCCCGACCGGAGCCCCCGGAGACGTTCAGGACCAGCGCCGGGCCCACGTCCGGTGCGTAGAGCTTGTACTCGAGGACCTTCGGCTCGAGAGGCACGAGGTCCTTGGTTAGGACGACGTCCGTGAAGTGGCCGAACGGGACTTCGGCCTGCTCGCTGACGCTGAGGATCTCCGCCCTGTCCTCGGCCTCGCCCTCGTAGTGCTCCTGGCGGTAGGCCATTCCCGGCTGCGGGTCGGCAGGCATGATGATCCCCGGCTGCGCGCCGTCCACGCCGGCCTCCCAGGAACCTGCCCTGGAGACGACCCTCCCCTCCTCGTACTCGGCGGTCTCCTCCCCCAGGTACCAGACGTTGCCCGCCGAATCCTGGGCGTACCAGTCGTCGGTGACCTC
This sequence comes from Solirubrobacterales bacterium, assembly GCA_036374255.1. Classification (GTDB taxonomy): domain Bacteria; phylum Actinomycetota; class Thermoleophilia; order Solirubrobacterales; family 70-9; genus VRUE01. Next base: position 6,002 of record DASUUD010000051.1, read on the forward strand.
GACCGGCTCGCCGGCCTCGCTGACCACGTCGTGGACCACACGCGCCTCGATGCCGTTGCCGATCCGCTTCGTCTCGTTCGTGACGGTGACGACGACTCGCTGCACACCGCCTTCGCCGTCCAGCTCCCGGTAGACCCAGCGACTGCCCGGCCGCATCGGCCAGTAGGGGTTGTCGATCTCGGTCGTGAACTCGGCGGGATCGAGATCGACAGCTTCCGCCCCCTGGGGAAGACCCGCGCTGGAGGCCCGCCCTTCATCCCCCGAGCCCTCGTCGTCGCCGCCACATCCGGGGAGGAGGGCCGTGGAGAGGAGCACAGCAAGGACAACGGCCATCCAGCTGTCGATCCTCCTGACCATTGCCAGATCTCGCGGCATCGTAGCCGCATAGGATCGGCGCCACATGATCGAGGTCGACGCCGAGTCGTTCTTCGTGATCGTCGTGATCGCCGCCCTGGCGGCGATCACGGTCGCCGCCGTGCCGAGCAGCTTGGCCCCGCCGGTCGTGGTGGTTGAGCTGCTGTTCGGCATCGTCGTCGGGCCGGAGGTCCTCGACCTTGCGAAGACCGACGAATTCATCGACTTCTTCTCCAACCTCGGCCTCGGCATGCTCTTCTTCTTCGCCGGCTACGAGATCGACTTCGAGCGCATCAGGGGGAGGCCCCTGCGGCTCGGAGCGCTGGGCTGGATGCTGTCGATCGCGATCGCCTACGGGCTCGGCGGCCTGCTCGCCGCGGCCGGCGTCGTCCTCTCCTTCCTCTTCACCGGCTCGGCGATGGCGACGACGGCGATCGGAACGCTGATCCCGATCCTGCGCGACAGCGGCGAGCTGCGAACCCGCTTCGGCACCTACCTGCTGGCGGCGGGCGGGGTCGGGGAGTTCGGGCCGATCCTTCTCGTCACGCTCGTCCTCTCGACCAAACAGCCGCTGCACGAGGCGGCGATCCTGGTCGCCTTCGTGGCGCTCGCCGTCGTTCTGGCGATGGCCTCGGTGCGCCTCGCCTGGCGCGGCTGGCCCGCCCTGGAGCGCACCTTCGAGGCGAGCAGCCAGCTCGCCGTGCGGATAACGGTGGTGCTCGTCTTCGGCCTCGTCCTGCTCGCCAACGACCTCGGCCTCGACGTGCTGCTGGGCGGCTTCGTCGCCGGAATGATCGTGCGGCTCGCGCTGAAGGGCCGCGAGCTGACGGTGTTCGAGTCGAAGCTGACCGCCGTGGGCTTCGGCTTCTTCGTCCCCTTCTTCTTCATCACCAGCGGGATCGAGTTCGACGTGGACGCGCTCGGCTCCACCGCGGCTCTGCTGAAGCTGGCGATGTTCCTCGGCCTCTTCCTCGTCGTGCGCGGCACGCCCGCGCTGCTCCTCTACCGCGGGGTGCTGAAGGCGCGCCAGCGCGCGGCGCTCGCCTTCTACTCGGCGACCGAGCTGCCGCTGGTGGTGGCGATCACGACCCTGGCGGTCGACGGCGGCCACATGGAGACCTCGACCGCCGCCGGCCTGGTCGGCGCCGCGATGCTCTCCACCCTGATTTATCCCTTCGTCGGCCTCGCCCTGCAGAAGCGCGCCGTCGCCGCGGGCGAAACCGGGCCGCCGCTACGCCCCGCCTGAGCTGTCCACCCCCGCGCCCGGCGTATCATCTGCGCCCCGGGCGCGTAGCTCAGTGGGAGAGCGCTCCCCTCACACGGGAGAGGTCGCTGGTTCGAGCCCAGCCGCGCCCATCTCGATTTCGAAAAGGGTCAGAGCTTCTTCTTCGCGAGCGGTTCGGCGAGGAGCTGCGGCGCTCATGCGCCGGGAAGAAAAGCGCGCGCCACGCCGTCGAATGAGCGAACCGCAAATGATCCGGCGTCCAGAAGAACAGAGGAGCGATGCTCGCCCTACCGGGAGTGGAGGAATCGCGCTCGGAGGCGCGCTGGTCACTCTTGCGGTCTTCGTCGTGGGGCTGATGGGGGGCGCCGGCGGCCCTGCACCGGTCAGCGCCGGTGCGAGATATCCGCAAGGTGGCCTCTACGAGGGGAAGACCACACAGGGCGCAGGCGTCTCGTTCAGGGTCAGGAAAGGCCGGGTCTTGCGCCCAAGCTCCATGGTTCTACACCAGGGCTGCTTGGTGAAGGTCACCTTGACGATGGCGACGAAGGTGAACGGGCGCGGTCGGTTCTTCTTCGGCCGAAGAGCGTCCAACTTCTTCACCGGCCGGTTCACCACAAGGCGGAAGGTCAAGGGAAGGGTCGGGATCGACCTCTCGCAGAGCAGCTGCCCCGGCCGCGGCGTGCACGAAGTTCTGTTCCGGGCGCGTCGGGTGCGGGCACTTCGCTGAGTAGCACCTCGATCAACTCCCCCGGCTCGACTTGCGTTCGCTCGGTGGACGCAATGAGCTGGGAAGAAAGGGGACGACTTCCTCGTCCTGGGTCATAGCCACCTAGTTTCAACTCATAAGGAGGTCACCATGGCAACTCGCGTTCGCACTCCTTCGCTGATCCTCGCCGGGGCGCTGCTCGTTGCGGCGCTTGCACTCTGGCTTGTGTCCATCGGCAATGAGAGAGCCCTGGCCGCAGAACCCGTACAGAACACAAATCAGTTCTCGCTGGTCGTCGAAGACGAAGGTGAGCACTGCGGCTTTCCGATCCGTTGGGAGATCTCGGGAACCGTGCGCCAGACGCTGTTCTTCGAAGATGGAGAACTCGTTCGGGTCCAGGCCCACTTCGCAGAGACGAACGTGCTGACCAACCTGGACACAGGCAAGACGGTCGAGGACAACCCGACCTTCAACCAGAGGGTGTACTTCGAGGAAGGCGTCCTGCAGAGCGTCGAGACCGACGGGATATTCGTGAACGCCCGCGGCGACAACGGCGAGAGCGTGATGGACGTCGGCCGCGTCGTCCTCGCCGTGATCAGCGCTACCGAACGTGTGCTGATCTTCGAAGGCGGTCAGCACCCGTTCCGTGACCTGACGGTGCTCGACCTCGAACCCGGGCTGGCGGCCTTCTGCGACGTTCTCTCCTGAGCCGGCCACGATAAGCCGGAATGTGTGAACTGATGATCGGGCTCGGCCCCAGGGCGAGCCCGATCGTCGCCTACAGCGCCGCCGCCGCCAGAGCCTGCTCGGTCGCCTCAGATGCGGTGGCCAGCGCATCGCGGGCCTGGCGCTTGGCGTCCTCGAGCTGGTCGCTCAACAGATTGATCTCGATCAGCTCCATCGCCGCGCGGGCCCCGGCCTCGGCCTGCGTAGCCGCGACCGCGGCATCTGCCTGCGCGCCGGGCTTACCCTGCTCGGCGACGAGGTCCGCCAGGACGCAGACGTCACAGGCGACCTCGATCAGGCTCGAGAGGGCATTGCTCGTCTTGGCCAGAGCATCCCGGATCTCCAGGTCCCTACCCTGGGTGCCACCCTCCCGGGCCCCCGGCTCCTCGCCGCCGGCGGGCGAGGAGAGCATCGCGATCGCGCGCTCGTAGGCTTCGGCGTTGAGCGAAGCGAGGGCAAGGGCGCGGCGCCGCAGGGAGTCGGCCTGAGCAGCCGCGGCCGCTGCCGATTCCATCTCGGGCGCCGAACGTCGCGCCGACTTGGCCGTGAGCGCCGCAGCGAAGGCGACGCTCATCGCGGTGACCGAGGAGGCCGCTGGGCTCAACGACTCGGTCGCCAGGTCATCGAGCAGATCGCCGAGCAGCGCGCCAAGGCGGTCTTCCCGGGTGCGGGGCGTGCGGTCAGCGGTCATCTTGAGAGGAATCCTCGGCCGCGCTGAGCCGCTCTCGAAGCTCATCGAGGGAGCGACGCTCGGACTCGTCGCTTGTCTCGGCGAGGGAGCTCTCCATCGCCTTGATCACAGCCCTCCGGTAGGCGGCATCGTGAGTGGCGCGCTCTACGATCCCGTCGATCTCCGAGCGCATTCGCGGCAACTCCTTGGCCGCCTCCACCCATGCCGATGGCGCTGGAGGGAGCGATTCCAGCGCTTTGGCAAGCTGGTCCTCGTCGTGGCGCGTCACCTGGGCTCTACCTCCTGGACGGATCCGACATCAATATTCTTCCTCCTCGAGCAAGGTCCGGAGCTTCTCCAGCCCCCGCGAGATCCGGCTTGCGATCGTCCCGGGGGGAACATCCAGCGCAGCGGCGATTCTCCTGTAGCTCTCCCCCCGGGCGAAGAAGCGATCGAGGATCTCGCGGAATGGCTCCGGCAGGCGGCCGAGCATCTGCTGCACATGCAGTGCGGCATCGATCTCGGCGATCGCATCCTCGGCCGCCTCGGGCTCCGGGATTTCCTCGAGACCGATCTGCGCCCGGCGGGACCGAAGGTGGTCGATCGCGAGGCGCCGGGCGAGCTGGGCGATCCAGGCGCGAAGAGCGCCAGGGTCCTGAAGCTGGCCCAGCCGCTCGTAGGTGCGCGCGAAGACTTCTTGAAAGAGGTCCTCCGCGGCGTGTTCATCGAGGCGGAAGCCCCGCACGGCGATCGCGTAGACATAGCTCGAATAGCGATCGACGAGATCGCTCCAGGCCTGCTGATCTCCCTCCCGGCAGAGCGCGACGAGCCGGGCATCCTCGCGAGCGGACGCATCGGATGCCGGGATGCGCGATTTCAGAGCCGGCTCCTCGCCTGTTCCGGCTCCCTTCATGAGTCCCCACGGTCGCCTTGGATGGTGAAGGTGGGACTCCTCGAACGCTGCGCGCCGGCTCCGGCTCCCGATCTGTTCATTGCGTTTCGCCTCGAAAGTCCTCGACACCACGGTAACGCGTTTACCTGCTCCTTGCGCGATGCAGTGACTCCGCTCTAACACACAGCGAATAGGCAGATCACAACCGTCCGAATGCAAACCCATCCGGTTTCACTCGTCGCGATCGTCGGAAGACCGGAGGCCTCACTCGTCCCGACCATCGGAGCGCCGGAGGCGGTACATCCGCAGCCTGCCGAAGCCCTTGGCGGTGGGCATGTGGCCCACGTAGTCGCAGCGCAGGTCGTCGCGACGGCTGAGCGCGAGCGCGGCCGCGAACTGCTCGGTCACGTACACGGTTCCGGGCGGAGTCACGGGCTCCACGCGCGCCGTGCGGCTGACGTGTGAGCCCATGAAGGCCTGTCCCCCGATAACCGGATCGTCTACCGGGAAGACCGGGCCCACGTGCGCACCGAGCCGGAGCCGCAGGTGGGCGGGAAGGCCCGCCCCGGCCAGATCGATGCTCCTCATGGCCCGCTGCAGGTCGAGCGCGCAATCGGCAGCCGTTGCCGCATCGTTCAGTACCACGTAGAGGGCATCTCCCCAGGAGTTCTGGTGCTCGACCGCGTCTCCATACAGCGCCAGCGAGCTTGCGAAGGCGCCCAGGACGTGGTCCGCGAACCTGGGGAGCTGCTCGTCGTCCAGCTTGGTAAATCCCTTGACGTCGGCGAAGATCATGGCGCGGACGACCCGGCGTGTCCGCTCTCGATCCAATGTCTGACCGGCAGCCGACGCTCCTGCGCGATCGAGACGGACAACAGACACCGGCTGGCCGGCCCGCCGCCAGACCTCGACGTCGATCGTCGTCCCGGCATCCCCGGCGGCCCGGCCTCCGTCCCAGAGTGCAAGCTGCCGCGCCTCCGAGCCGAGGAAGCGTGAGCGCAGCAGCGCCAGGCCCATCGCGAGCTCTGCTCCGTAACGGTGCAGGGTGTCATCCTCCAGGAGGGCATTCTCGGTCGCGCAGGTCACATCCCGCGCGGCGTCCAGACAGCGGTCGAAGCGGTCGATCCAGCCCTGGCCCGAGGGGGCCACCGATCGGCGGACGAACTCGTCGCGCTCGACCGGGAGGACGACGTTGAGCTCGCTGCCGCGCTCGAGCAACCCCTCCGCCCAGAGGATGTCCGCGCCGGCCGCGAGCGACCCGTAGGCGTATCCAGGGGGATGGCGCGCCACCTCCGCGCGGAGCTTTTCGGCCGCCTCGCCCTCCGCCTCGTCCGGAAAGCGGCCGCCGAGGCCCGGCGCGGTGATGCGATGGCCGCAGTAGTGAAAGACCGGTGGACCCGCAAGGGGGGCGAGGACGTCTGGGTCGATTCCCCTCAGCTCACATACGAGGCCGAGCTGGCGGCGCGTCGTCGCCAGCGCGGCATGATCGCCGCCGTGGCTCGAGGCGGCACGCTCGAGAGCCGCGGTGGCCCCGCCCACGTCGCCGAGGATCAGCAGGGCCTCCGCCTCGGTGGCGACCGCGTAGTAGGAGTCGTCAGTCTCCCCCTCGAGCAGCCCGAGCACCTCCCGAGCCGTGGTCTCGGCCTCCCCCGTCTTCCCAGCGACCAGCTCCAGGGTCGCGGCGTTGATGGCCGGGTAGTAGCCGCCGGTCAGCTCATAGACCCTTCGATAGGCGGCTGCTGCATCGGCGGCCAGCCGGCGGCGCGCGTCTCCGCGAACCGCCAGCGCCGCGTCCTTCTTGATCCTGGCGGCCAGCGCCCCCACATCCTCGGCCTCCCTGCCGTCGAGGCGCAGCTGGGTGAAGCGCCGGGCGGCCTCCTCCGTGGAGCCTGAGCGCGCGAGCGCCAGCACACTGCGATGGGCGAGCTCGCCGTCCTCGGGGCACTCGGCGAGACCCCGCTCGCCGAGGTCTACGGCGAGCAGAAGCTCGCCTCGACGCTCCGCCTCCTTCACGGCCTCGACCCACTCTGCGGCGGACGTCGCCATCACACTAGCTTGCCGCACCTCTCAAGAGCTTGCACGGCCCGAGTCGATGATGGAACATCAAGGAACGGGTGACTGACAACAGGGCGAGTGTCTTCGTTTCCTACTCCAGGAGCGACCGCGGTTTCGTTCGCAGGCTGCTGGAGCAACTGAAACGCTCGGAGCGCGAGGTTTGGGTGGACCTCGACGACATCCCACCGACCGCGGACTGGCTCGCTGAGGTGAAGGCGGGGATCGAGGCGGCGGAGACGTTCCTCTTCGTGATCAGCCCTGACTCGATCAGCTCGGAGGTGTGCCAGACCGAGGTCGCGCATGCGGCGGGACTGAACAAGCGCATCGTCCCGGTGGTCCACAGTGAAGTGGATGAGCGCCTGGTACCCGAGCCGCTCGCCCAGCGCAACTGGCTCTTCTTCCGCAACGAGGACGAGTTCGATTCGGGCCTGAGGGCGCTGAACGAGGCTCTCGACACCGACCTCGACTGGCTGCACGCCCACGCCGAGCTGCTGAGGAGGGCGCTTGCCTGGGAGCGAGGCGGCCGGCGACGGAGCGCACTGCTTCGCGGTACCGAGCTGAGGGAGGCCGAGGCCTGGCTCGCCTCCGAGTCCGGAGGCGGCCAGCAGCCGACGGCGGCCCACCGGGAGTTCATCCTCGCCAGCCGGCGGGCGGCGGGGCGCCGGCAGCGCTCCGTCCTCGCCGCGGTGAGCGCGGCCCTGGTCGTCGCGATCGGGTTGGGGATCCTGGCGCTGACGCAGCGGAGCACCGCGATCGAGAATCAGAAGCGAGCCGAATCGCAGCAGCTGGCTGCGGTCGCCGACTCCCAGCTCCGGGTCGATCCCGAGCGGAGCCTGCTGCTCTCGCTGGAGGCCGTCGACATCTCCGAAACGGACGCAGCGCTGGAAAGCCTGAAGCGCGCGCTTGGCGCCTCCAGGGTGCGGGAGACCCTTGCCGGGGACGAGGATGCCAAATTCAGCCCCGACGGCCGCACCGTGACAACGATCGCCAAAGGCAACGCCTACCTCTGGGACCTGAAGTCCGGGGAGCGGATGGCCGTCTCGAGGCGCAGCAATCCCTCCGTTCTCGCCTCCCCCGTCGTCTACAGCCCCGACGGCTCACTGGTGGCGATCGGGGAGAGCTCCCACTCCCGGATCCTCGACGCCCGCACCGGGGAGGAGCTCGCCAGGATCGGAGGGGCCGTGGGCGTGGCCTTCAGCGACGACAGCTCCCTGCTGGCCACCGGGGCCATCCGCAGCGGGGTAATCAGGATCTGGGACCCGCGGAGCGGGAAGAGGTTGCGGACGCTGCGGGGCCACGCGGCGAGGGTCCACGCGCTGGTGTGGGCACCGGCAAGGCGACTGGCGAGCGCGAGCCTCGACGGCACGGCAAGGATCTGGTCTCTCGAAGCCAGAGACGGAAGGGTCCAGGGGAATGGTCGGAGCGTGGTACTTCGCGGCCACGAGAACCGGCTGAGGGACATCGACTACAGCCCCGACGGCGAGACGATCGCCACGGCGAGCGAGGACGGCAGCGCGAGGCTCTGGGACGCGAGCTCGGGCGCGGAGCTTGCCGTGCTTCGCAGCGGTCGGCACGGAAAAGTCGAGACCGTCGATTTCAGCCCGGAGGGCTCGCGGCTGGTCCTGCCGCACGGCGACGGGACGTTGCAGATCTGGACCAGCGACGGGCGCCTGTTGAGGACCCTGCGCGGACATCGCGGGGAAGCGCGCGGCGCCGAGTTCAGCCCCGATGGGCGCCTGATCGCAAGCGCGGGCTTCGTCGATCACACCGCGCGCATCTGGGATGCGGGCAGCGGTCGCACGGTCGCGGTGTTGCGAGGGCACCGGGACATCATCAAGCCAGTGCACTTCAGTCCCGACGGCTCGCAGCTGGTGACCGCCAGCGGCGACGGGACGGCCCGCGTTTGGTCGGTGAGCTCGGGTGAGGACGCCGTCAGCCTGACGGGGCGAGGCGGCTCCGAGCCGACCGCGCTTGCGGCTGCCGCGACCGGGCGACTGATCGCGACGGGCGACTCCCACGGCAACATCCGCCTCTGGAACTCGGTGACCGGCGCCCCGGTTGCTGCTCTGGAGCGCGACCGCAGCGCGATTCGCACGCTCGCGTTCACGCCGGTTGGAAAAGCCCTGGTCGCCGCGGGCGACTCAGCGGAGGCACGCATCCACACTCTTGCGGGGCACGGCTCCACCAAGGTCCTCCGCGGACATCATGGGCTGATCAACGCCGTGGCGGTCGACGGCGCCGGCGATCTGGTTCTCACCGCCGGCCAGGACGGAACCGTGCGGCTCTGGGGGCTGGACGGCACCCTCGAGCGGGTCCTCGGCGCCGAAGGCGGGGAGGAGCCAGGCGAGGGAAGCGGCGGCGCTCCGCTCAGGACCGCGGCATTCGACCCCGCGGGCAAGCGGCTGATCGCCGGAGGCGACGACGGCGTCGCGCGGATCTGGGATGTCCGGAGCGGTCGGCTGGAGCATGCCCTCTTGGCTCACGATGGCGCGATCGAACGGGTCAACTTCAGTCCCGACGGCGAGCTCGCAGTCACGGCGGGCAACGACGGAGCCGCGGTGGTCTGGGACGCGGACCGTGGCGATCGAGTCGCGACGCTCGAGGGCCATTCGGGCGCCCTGCACGACGCCCGCTTCTCGCCGGACGGCCAGTTTGTAGTGACGGCGAGCGACGACGAAAGCGCCCGCGTCTGGGACTCCCACAGCGGCGAACAGCTCCAGCTGATCAGGGGCCATGAGGCGCGTGTGGTCACGGGCTCGTTCGACCGCCAAGGGGAACTCGTCCTCACGGCGGGATGGGACGGCACCGCCCGCGTCTGGGACTCCGGCAGCGGCGAGCCGGTGGCGACACTCGACGGACCCGGCAACCTGGTTTCCCAGGCCGAGTTCACCCCCGGCGGAGCGGTTGTGATGAGGGCCGAGGACAGCAAGACCGCCCTGCTCTATTCCTGCGAACTGTGCCTGGCGCCGGAGGCGCTGCGGCATCTCGCTGAGGAACGGGTGACCCGCGAGCTGACGCCGGCCGAGCGAGCCGAGTTTCTGGATGAAGCACCCTGAGCTCGCGCCAATCCGAGCTATGCACCAGCCGGCGTGCCGCCGGCCCCGCCGGGGCCTTCTTTGGTGGGGACGGGATTCGTTTGGCGCGCGCACTGCTCAACCCCGTAGGCCCGGAAAGCCTCAAAGAGCTCGGGAAAGAACCCTTCGTCACCGAGTGCCTGCCGGACGCCGGGGTCGGTGATCGCCTGTTCGATCCTGTCGGCTGACTCGTTGCCGGCCTCCACGATCGCCGCGACCTGCTGCTCGTCGCCCGCGGGCGGTGGCATCGCGTCGATGTCGTCGATCGCTTTGCGGACCAGCGGGCTGAGGTTCCGGAACAGCGAGAGCAGGTCTTCAGTCTCCGGTGGCCGCTTGCGGAAGGTGCTGTTCATTTGCGGCGCAATCGTTTTGCCGGCCTCGAGACAGATCCGGTTCGCCTGCGCAACCCACTCAGCCTTCGTGATCGTCTCCTCCGATGTCTCGTCGCTGCCACCGCAGCCCGTCGGCAAGCCGATCACAGCCAAGAGCAGCGGCAGCACGATCCATGACCCGATCCTGCGCGGACCGGTCCGGCCGGGACCATCCGATACGGCCATCTCCACCTCCACACTCCTCGCCGGTGCGAGGTCCTGTCCAGTCTAGCCCTCTAATCCAAAGCGGCGGGAAGAAAAAACGCTGCCGCCCCGTCCTGAGATCGATCAGGACAAATGCTCGGCATCAGCATCAAGAGACAACTGGCGCGGACCGTTCTTTGCGGGGCGGTGGCGGCGATGTGCCTGACGGCGCCAGCGGCGGCGCCAGCTGCGCTGAGCCCCGGCCCGGAGATCCAGGTGAACGCGAACACGGGATTCCATCAGGAGCCGGTGATCGCCCCCGGCCCGAACGGCGGCTTCACCGTCGTATGGCGGGGAACTGACTCCGCATACGACCCGGACTGCATTTCTTTGAACCAGTCGTGTCCCGGGTCCCAGGAGATCTACGCGCGCCGCTTCGATGCCGCCGGCGCCCCCCTTGGCGGCGAGATCACGGTCAACGCGACGACCACCGGCAATCAGAGCGCGCCCGCTGTCGCCTCCGACCCGGGCGGTGGCTTCACGGTCGTCTGGGCGGGTAACGGACCCGGCGACGGGACGGGCATCTACGCGCGCCGCTTCGACGCCGCCGGTGCCCCCCTTGGCGGCGAGATGGCGGTCAACGCGACGACCGTTGGGGACCAGGCGATGCCCGCTGTCGCCTCCGACCCGGGCGGTGGCTTCACGGCCGTCTGGCAGAGCCATTCTGAAGTCGGCGGGCAGGACTACTACGACGTCTACGCGCGCCGCTTCGACGCCGCCGGCGCCGCGCTGGGTGGCGAGATCGCGGTCAACACAGTCGCCAACGGCGCCGTTTTCGAAGCCTATGGCGGAGCGTCGCCCGCGATCGCCGCCGACGCAGGCGGCGGCTTCACCGTCGCCTGGCATAGCCACACACCAGACAGCTCCGGCTGGGACGTCTACGCGCGCCGCTTCGACGCCGGGGGCGCCCCGCTGGGTGGCGAGATCGCGGTCGGCACTACCCCCGGTGGCCTGCTCAGCCAACCCAGCCCCGCGATCGCCCCCCGGCCCGGCGGGGGATTCACCGTCACCTGGATCGAGATCGAATTTTCCTCGAGCGGCGGCTGCTGGGGGTGGTTCGACTACGGATGTACACCGGAGATCACCTGGACGTTCAGTTCGGCCGTCTATGCTCGCGGCTTCGATGCCGGCGGCGCAGCGCTGGGCAATGAGTTCCAGGTGACGGCCGCCGCGGGATTCTCTCAGCCCGCGATCGCCCCTGACCCGGGCGGGGGCTACACGGTCGTTTGGGACAGCGTCTACGTACAGCGCTTCGATGCTTCGGGCACGCCGCTGCTCTTTGACGGCAACACGCTCGTCGCGGCGGAGGAATCGCCCAGTCGCCCAGCTGTCGCACCCGACGGCAGCGGCGGCTTCACGGTGACCTGGCAGAGCACCGGGCAGCCGGGGGGAAGCGGCATCTACGCACGGCACTTCTCGGATATCGACGCCCCCGACACGCGGATCGACTCCGGTCCTGGCCTCACCAACGATCCCACCCCGACCTTCACCTTCGCGGCCAGCGAGCAGGGCTCGAGCTTCGAATGCCGGGTCGACTCCGATCCATTCGCAGCCTGTTCGGGACCCGGCGGGAGCCACACATCGACCACTACCCTGACAGACGGACCGCACAGCTTCGAGGTGCGGGCCACCGACGGGGCCGACAGGATCGACCCGTGGCCGGCGAGGCGCAGCTTCACCGTCGACACCGTCCCGCCCGATACCTCGGTCTATGACAACCCCTTCCGCATCGGCGATCCGATCGACTTTCTCTTCACCAGCCCCATACCGGTCTTCTATCTCTCGTCGAGCGAGTCCGGCTCGGGTTACGGTTGCCGGATCTACGCTCAGGGCGAGACCCAGCCTCCCTTCAGCGGCTGCGGGTACTCCACCTGCTCCTACTTCTGTGTCGGTCCCTACTACACCCCGGGTTCGCCGCTCCCCGACGGCAATTACACGTTCGAAGCCCGCGCCACCGACCCTGCCTCAAACATGGATCCAACGCCCGCCATCGTCAACTTCACCGTCGACACCACCCCGCTCAACGCCCATATCGACTCCGGCCCGGAGGGCCCCAGCTCGGACACGACGGCGACCTTCTCCTTCTACTCGTCCGGCAACGATCTCGACCACTTCAGCTGCCGGCTGAGCGGTCCGGGCGATTCCCTCTGGACGGACAATCCCTGCAACAGCCCGCGCACATACACAACCCTGGCCGACGGCGACTACACCTTCGTAGTCCGCGCCGAAGACCTTGCCGGGAACCTCGGCCCGACGGCCAGCCGCAGCTTCACCGTCGACACGGTCGCCGACACCCAGATCGACTCCGGTCCTGAAGGCCCCACCAACGAGCCCACCCCCAGCTTCGCTTTCTCCAGCGAGGCCGGCGCCAGCTTCGAGTGCAGTCTGGACGGCAGCGGCTTCTCGGCCTGCGCCTCGCCATACACCACCACGCCGCTAGCCGACGGCTCCCACACCTTCGAGGTGCGCGCCACCGACGCGCTCGGCAACACCGACCCGAGCCCGGCCTCGCGCAGCTTCACGGTCGACACCGAAGCGCCCGCCGAGCCCAGCTTCAACGCCACCGATCCCGCCTCGCCGGCCAACGACAACACGCCGCTGATCAGGGGCTCGGCGGTCGAGGGGACGGTGCGGATCTACGCTAGCGGCGACTGCTCGGGCGCCGTCGCCGGTGAGGGAAGCGCAGCGGGCTTCGCCGGTCCGGGAATCGAGGTGAGCGTGGCCGATGATTCCACCACCAGCTTCCATGCCACGGTAACCGATGCGGCCGGCAATCCCTCGGCATGCTCGGTCGACTCGCTCTCCTATACGGAGGACTCG
>DASUUD010000052.1:0-3581 GCA_036374255.1 Solirubrobacterales bacterium
CGATCACCTTCTGGCTACGCCGCTGCACGCTGCAGTCGCGCACGCCGACGGCCCAAACGCCATCAAAGCCGTCGGCGATCACCTGCACCTCGACGTGCCGAGCCGGAGTGATCAGCTTCTCCAGCAGCACCGTGGCGTCCCCGAACGCAGATAGAGCCTCCGCGCGGGCGTGATCGAACGCGTGCCTCAGCTCGGCCGGATTCTCCGCGCGGCGGATGCCTCGCCCGCCGCCGCCGGCCGACGCCTTGACGAGCAGCGGAAAACCGATCTCCTGCGCATGCCGAAGCGCCTCGTCGGCGTCCTCGACGGGCCCGCCGCTCCAGGGCGCCACCGGCACATCGGTCTCCTCGGCCAGCCGCTTGGCGTTGATCTTGTCGCCGAGGCGGCGCATGACCGCCGCGTCCGGGCCCACGAACACGATGCCGAGTTGCTCGCAGAGCTCCGCGAAGCGCGGGTGCTCGGCCACAAATCCCCATCCGACCCAGGCCGCGTCTGCATCCGTGGCCACCAGCGCGCGCTCGAGCGTCGTGTAGTCGAGGTATCGGTTCTTCTGGCTGCCGTCGCTGGGATCGACGAAGCTCGCCGTGCCGAGGTCGAAGGCCTCGTCGGCATGCCTGATGAACATCGCGTTTCGCTCCGGCTCGGTGTAGAGGCTGATCAGGCGAATCGGCTCGCTTCGCCCCGCCTCGTTCAGCTCGCGCACCGCGTGGATCACCCGCATCGCGGCCTCGCCCCGATTGACGATCGCCAGCCGATGGAATGGACGCTGCACCCGGCCCGTCCGTAACTAGCTCATCGCCGTCCGGATCGGCTCGAGCACGTCCCCTGCCATTTGACCGGGCAGCTCGATCGTGCGATAGCCCTCGAGCCTCACCTGCACCTCGCCGGACCCGTTCACGACCTCGGCGTCGACTCCGTCATCGGCCCCACGGGGCCTGACCACAGCCCATACCGGACCTGAGACCTCATCGGCGAAGCTGGTGACGCGATCTATGTGGGTCGGCAGGGCCATCCGGCCAGTCGTGCCGAGCTCGTACACGCCCGCGGTCTGGAAGCAGAGCTCGATCAGGCGCGGCGCCATCTGCATCGGCTGCCCGGGCGGCTCGTGATCCGGGGGCAAGGCGGGGGCGAGCTTCCCGAGCACGGCGCTGTCGCTGCGCCACGCCCTTTCCAGCACCTGGTACGCCGGCCCGTGGAAGTAGATCCGATAGACCGCCTCGCGGTCAACGACCGGCTGATCGGGCATCTCGCCGAGCCCCTCGTCGACAGTAGGTGATGCGGTCGGCGGATCGCTCGTCAGGCGCACCCTGCCGGTGAAATGGACCGTCTCCTGCTCTCCCTGCCCATGGAGCTCCCGACGCCCGATCAGCATGCAATCGGCAATAACAGTCCCTTCGCCGCCATCGCGCAGGAATGCGCGGATCTCGAGAGTGCGCGGCTCGTCCCGGTAGAACTTCACCGGGGCGAGGAGATCGACCTCCTCCACCGCGGCCACATGCCATCCGGGCAGGAGCAGCGCCGCGGCCTCGGCGAACGCCTCGATCCCCATCACTCCCGGAAGCACCGGGACCCCGTCGATGCGGTGGTCATCGAGGAAGGCCTGCCGGCTCGGATCGAGATCGGCGAGCATCCGCAGGCCCTCGCCGACCGTCATCGCGGCGATCCGCCCGGTCATCGGCCCCGGCGGCGCCGCGGCGAGCTTGGTGGTCAATTCAGGGTCGATGCCCCCGGTGGGGTGGCGCTCCTCGAGCATCACCCCCAGCGAGCCAGCGACCACCAGCTCGCCGCCGGAGCCGCCCGCCGTCAGCTCGTGGCGGACGATCGGCACGCCGACCCGCGGAGGAAGCATCTCGATACCGGCCATCTCCATCATTTTCGGAATCGAGCCGCGGCTGGCCATGCCGATCTCCGCCCACGCCGTCCAGTCGATCGCGATACCGCGGCCCACCGCCCCCCCGCGCCGCATCGACGAGATGCTCTTGCAGAGCAGGTCGTTGGCGGCCGAGTAGTCGGTCTGGCCGGCGTTGCCGAACCGGGCTGCGATCGAGCTGAAGACCACGGCCGTGCCGACTTCGCTGTCCCGAAGCGCGTACAGCAGGTTGAACCAGCCGTCTGCCTTAACGTCGAACACGAGGTCGTACTCCGCCTGCGGCTTGTCGGGCAGGAAGTGGCTGGCCTCGATCCCGGCGGCGTGGATCAGGACATCGATGTGCCCGCCGGCTCGAGCGGACGCAACTGCCTCCCCCACCTGCTCGGGGTCGGTGAGGTCCACCTGGTGCCAATGTGCGGTGCCGCCCCCCTCGCGAATCGCCTCGAGCGCGCTGAGCGCCGCCCCCGCCCGCTCTATCCGCGCCAGCTCGCGCTCGACCAGCTTCGGCGTCGGACGCTCCCCCCGGTCCTTGATCCGCTCGGCGAGATCGCACTTGAGCGCGTCGCGATCGGACACGAAGCGGTCCAGGTCCGGGTCGTTGGGATCTGGCTCCTGCACGAGGTCGAAGAGATGGAACGTGCCGCCCGACGCGGACGCGAGGTCGGCTGTGATCGCCGAGACGATGCTGCCTGCCGCCCCGGTGACCAGGAAGGTCGTCTCGGCCGTGAGCTCGCGCGCCGGGGACTCGGGTGGGCGCTCGGCGAGGCCCACGGTCCACCGCAGCTCGTCCGCTTGGCCCACCTCGACCGCACCCGGATCGCGCAGCGTCTCATCGAGCAGCAGCTCGGCCAGCGCGGCGGTCTTGCGGCTGGGCGCGAAATCCACGACCTTGAACAGCGCCTCATCTCGCTCGCTGGCAAGGGCCTTGGTGAAGCCGGCGACTGCGCCGCCCATGACGGACGTCGCCCCCGCCGCGTCGTAGCCATGGCGGCCGCCGAGGCGCGTCGCCGAGACGAGGAACGTGCCGGGGCGGGAGACCTGATCGGCGAGCATCCGCATGGTGATCGCCAGCAGCTTCACGCGCACGCGCAGCCCCTCGCGCCAGCCGACGGGATCGAGCGAGGCGATCGGGCCCTCGTCGTCGAGCGCAGGTAGCCAGTAAACGCCCTGGACCGGCCCCTCGGACTTGAATTCGGCGAGGAGGCCCTCGAGCTCCTCGGCCTGAGGCTCGCCGTCGATCTCCAACACCTCGACGCCGAGCTTGGTCAGCCGCTTCGCGAGCGCCGCACCGACGCCTCCCCGGTCAGGCATCAGGATGACGCGGCTGCCCGCGCCAAGCTCGACCCCGGTCGTCACGCAGCGATCAAGGGGCGGACGGACGACCGGAACCGGCACGCGCGGCCTGAACCTCTCCTCCACTCCTTCCGGGGCCGTGATCTCCTCCTCGGAGGGCGCCGCCGAGGGCTGGGGCGCGGCCGGGGCGGGCTCGGCGGCCGGGGCGGCCGCAGGCTCGCCAGCGCCCTCTGGCGCCGCCGCAGGGCGGGCCGCCCGCTCGAGCACGAAGGCGACGACGTGGTTGAGCGTCGGGTAGTCGCGCAGCTTCAGCGAGTCGTCGCGCTCGATCCCGTAGTCCTCGCGGATGGCCGCGAACACCTCGGCCTGCTTGACGGTGTCGATGCCGAGATCGGCCTCCAGGTCGAGCTCGGGGTCG
>DASUUD010000053.1:0-7548 GCA_036374255.1 Solirubrobacterales bacterium
GGCTCGATCGCCGTCGCCGAGGAGCTGGCGCGCCGCTTCGGCCTGCCGCAGTGGCGCTTCACCAACTCGGGCACCGAGTCGACGATGGACGCC
This sequence comes from Solirubrobacterales bacterium, assembly GCA_036374255.1. Classification (GTDB taxonomy): domain Bacteria; phylum Actinomycetota; class Thermoleophilia; order Solirubrobacterales; family 70-9; genus VRUE01. Next base: position 94 of record DASUUD010000053.1, read on the forward strand.
GTCCACCTCGCCCGCGGCGCCACCCGCCGCGACATGATCCTCAAGATCGAGGGCTCCTACCACGGCCACCACGATGCCGTGATGGTCTCCGTCTACCCGCCGTTGGAGGCGCTCGGCGAGCGCGACGACCCGGTCAGCGTCCCCTACGGGGGCGGGCTGCCAGCGGCGATCACCGAGCTGACCCGAGCGGTCCCCTTCAACGACGCGGAGGTGCTGGAGAAGGTGCTGGAGAGGATGGGCGATCAGGTGGCCGGGCTGATCATGGAGCCCGCGATGATGAACATCAACATCGTCCCGCCACGCCCCGGTTACTTGGAGCGGGTGCGCGAGCTCACCGCGGAGCACGGCGTCAAGCTGATCTTCGACGAGGTGAAGACCGGCTGCACGATCTCCCCCGGCGGCGCCACCGCCCGCTTCGGCGTCACCCCGGACGTGATCACCCTGGCCAAGGCGACATGCGGCGGCTACCCGGGCGGCGCGATCGGGATGAGCGAAGAGTTGGCGGCCGTGGTCGCCGACGGGACCGTGAGGCAGTACGGCACCTTCAACGGCAACCCGCTGGTGATGGCGGCGGCGCGGGCGACGCTCACCGAAGTCCTCACAGACGACGTCTACGAGCGCTTCGAGCAGACCAACCGCCGCCTGCTCGACTCCTGCCAGCAGATCGTCGATTCCTACGGGCTGCCCGCCTACACCGAGGGCCTCGGCGCCAAGGGCTGCGTGGTCTTCTCACCGAAGCGGATGCACGAGTACCGCGACTACCTGACCGACGTCGACGGCGAGCTGTCGCGGCTGGCCTGGCTCTACCACATGAACCACGGCATCTTCATGACGCCGGGGACCGAGGAGGAGTGGACGCTCTCGATCGCCCACAGCGACGAGGACCTGCAGCGCTACGTCGACGCCTTCGAGGCCTTCGCCCGCGACGTCACCGGCTAACGGCCGTCGCGGGCGCTCCTCGAAACCGGTGTTGCCTGGTTATTTGCCAGTCAAGGCCGGGCGCTGCCGGGGGGGTCTTGCGCCCGGTGTTGCCTGGTTATTTGTCAGTCAACGCCGGATGCTGGCGGGGCGGGTCGGTGGTGCCGGGGGATGCCGCGCGAGGGTGTGCTCGGCCACGGTCAGGAAAGGTCAGCTACGCGGGCCGCGGAAGCGCCTCCTCGACATCGACCGGCCGGCCCAGGTGGAACCCCTGGGCCATGTCGACGCCGTAGTCGCGGAGCAGCTTGGCCGTTTGGTCGTCCTGGACGTACTCGGCGATCGTCGTCTTGCCCAGTCCCCGGGCGATCTGGACGATCGCCTTGACCGTCAGCTGGTCGGCGTCGCTCCGGGGCATGTCGCGGACGAACGAGCCGTCGATCTTGATCAGGTCGAAGGGGATCTGCTTCAGGTAGTGGAAGGGGCCGAAGCCCGCCCCGTAATCGTCGATCGCGACCTGGCAGCCGAAGTCGATCAGCCGGTCGGCGAAGCCGGCGGCCGCCTCGTAGTCGTAGACCTCGGTGGTCTCGGTCAGCTCGAAGGTGCAGCGGGACGGGTCCGCTCCCTCCTCGTCGAAGCGGCGCTCGATGAACTCGAGCACCGTGGGATCGACCAGCGAGGCGCCGGAGAGGTTGACGTGGAGGGAGACCGGCCGGCCCCCGCTCTGGCGGGTCACGAGCAGCTCCAGCGCGCGGGCGACGACCCAGCGGTCGAGCTCCTGGACCATCCCGGAGCGCTCCGCCGCTTCGATGAAGGCGGAGGCCGGGAGTAGCTCGCCCCTCTCGTCGGTCATCCGCAGCAGCAGCTCGTAGCGCTCGATCCCACCCGAGGCGAGGCTGCGGATCGGTTGCGTGTGGAGGCTGAGGCGGTCCTGGGTGAGGGCGTCGCGGATCCGCGCCGTCGTGCTCTGGGGGCGATCCGGCCGGCGCAGCGGCTCGCTCGGGTCGCGGAAGAGGGCGATCTGGTTGCGCCCGCCCTGCTTCGCCGTGTACATCGCCTGATCGGCGGCCACCAGCACCGCCTCGGAGCCGACGTCGCCCCTGCCTCCGAACATCGTGATCCCGACGCTGATCGTCGCCGCCTCGCTCTCGGGCGCCGGCCGGGCGCTCTCGGCCACCTGGGCCCGCAGGTCTTCGCCCAGCTGCATCGCTCCCGCGACGTCCGTCTGCGGCATGAGGATCGCCAGCTCGTCGCCAGAGAGGCGGGCGGCGATGTCGGTGGTCCGCACCCGTTCGCGCACGATCGCCGCGATCTGGCGGATCAGGTTGTCGCCGGTGTGATGGCCGAGGGTGTCGTTGACCCCCTTGAGGCCGTCGATGTCGATGATCATCAGGGCCCCCTGGCCGCCGTAGCGGGCGCTGAAGGAGACGTAGTGGTCGAGTTCGGAGCGGAAGCGACGCCGGTCCAGCAGCCCGGTGAGCGAATCGTGGTCGGCCAGGTAGCGGAGCTCCGCCTCGGTCCGCTCAGCCCGTTCCAGCGCCGCCTCGACGACCTCTCGATCGTCTGGCTCCAGCTTCTCCAGCACGGCCCGGATAGCCGGCTCGCTCTGCCGGATCAAACCCTCTTTTCCCACCCGTCCAAGGTAGGCCATCGGCCGCGTTTGCACGACCGCGATCCGCCCACGGATGTAGCCGCCACGCACTAATCGCGAGCCCGGGGGGCGAATAGTGAGCCTCAAAGCGTCCAGGGGTAACCTGGGTCGATGGCCAATCGCCTGGCGCAGGAGACCAGCCCCTACCTGCTCCAGCACCGCGACAACCCCGTCGACTGGCATCCCTGGGACGAGGAGGCGCTGGAGACGGCAAGCCGGCTCGACCGGCCGATTCTCCTCTCGGTCGGCTACTCGGCCTGCCACTGGTGCCACGTGATGGAGCGCGAGTCCTTCGAGGATCCGGAGACCGCCGCCTACATGAACGAGCACTTCGTCTGCATCAAGGTCGATCGCGAGGAGCGTCCCGACCTCGACGCCCTCTACATGGAGGCCGTGCAGGCGATGACCGGGCAGGGGGGATGGCCGATGACCGTGTTCTGCGACCCCGACGGCGTCCCCTTCTACGGCGGCACCTACTTCCCGCCGGACGAGGGCCGGGGCATGCCGAGCTTCCGGATGGTGATGGAGGCCGTGGTCGACGCCTTCCACAGCCGGCGCGAGGAGCTGCGGGCCAGGGCGCCGCAGACCCAGGCACAGCTGGCCGCGATCGCGAGCCTGGAGCCGGCGGAGGAGCCCGAGGAGGAGCTGCTGGAGGCGGCGATGGAGGCGCTGCGGGCGCGGGCCGACACCGAGCACGGGGGCTTCGGGGGGGCGCCGAAGTTTCCGCCGGCCTCTGCGCTGGAGCTGCTGCTGGCCAGGGGCGAGCGGGACCAGGTCGAGCTGACCCTGGACGCGATGATGGCCGGCGGCATCTACGACCAGCTGGGGGGCGGCTTCGCCCGCTACGCGGTCGACGGGAGATGGCTCATCCCCCACTTCGAGAAGATGCTCTACGACAACGCGCTGCTCGCGAGCGCCTACCTGCACGGCTGGCAGGCCCTCGGGCACGAGCGCTACCGGCGGGTCTGCGAGGAGACGCTGGACTGGATGCTGCGCGAGATGCGCGGCCCGGAGGGCGGCTTCTACTCGGCGCTCGACGCCGACTCCGAGGGCGGCGAGGGCCGCTTCTACGTCTGGACGCCGCAGCAGATCCGCGACCTGCTGGGCGACTCGGCCGAGGAGGCGATCGAGCACTACGGGGTGACCGAGGCGGGCAACTTCGAGGGGCGCAACGTCCTCTTCCTGGCGAGGGGCGCCGGGGCGCCCGAGCCGGAGGGTCTTGCCGCGGCCCGCAAGATCCTCTTCGAGGCTCGCGCCGCGCGACCGCGGCCCGGCCTGGACGACAAGCGCCTCGCCTCCTGGAACGCGCTGGCGATCGCTGCCCTCGCCGAGGCCGGTGCCGCGCTGGGCCGGGACGACTACCTCGAGGCCGCGCGCGCCTGCGCCGGGTTCGTGCTGAGCGAGCTTCGGGACTCCGACGGACGCCTGCTTCGCACCTACAAGGACGGTGAGGCGCACCTCAATGCCTACCTCGAGGACCACGCATTCCTGCTGGAAGCCCTGCTGACCCTCTATGAAGCGAGCTTCGAGACAGGCTGGTTCGAGGAGGCGCTGGCGCTCGCCGACTCGATGATCGAGCGCTTCGGCGATCCCGAGCGGGGCGGCTTCTTCTCCACCTCGAGCGACCACGAGCAGCTGATCGCCCGCCGCAAGGAGATCGGCGACCATCCGATCCCCTCCGGCAACTCCGCCGCAGCACTCGGCCTGCTGCGGCTGGCGGCGCTGAGCGGCGAGCGCGCCTACGAGGAGCGGGCGGTGGGCGTGCTGCGCCTCTTCGCGAGGGCGGCCCCGCGCCAGCCCGACGCCTTCGCCCACCTGCTCCGTGCCCTCGACTTCCGACTCGCGTCGGTGAAGGAGGTGGCCCTGGTCGGGGCCGAGCTGGACCCGCTGGCCGAGGTCGTCCGCGGGGCCCACCGCCCCCACGCCGTGCTGGCCGGCGGACCCGAAGGCAGCGGCGTCCCACCGCTGCTCGAGGGCCGCACCGAGGTCGACGGCAGCGCCGCCGCCTACGTCTGCGAGCACTTCAGCTGCCAGGCGCCTGTGACGGATCCAGTCGCGCTCGAAGGGCTTCTCTGAGACACTGACGGCGGTGCGAGGTTCGCTCTTCACCCTGGCGGCCGGACGCCGCTCGAAGTGGGTCGTTTTCGCGATGTGGTTCTTCGCGATCTTCCTCGCGGTGGGGGTGTTCGACCTCCCGGGCAAGTTCGCCGACGCCGAAAACAACGAGGCGACCTCCTACCTCCCCGAGGATGCGGAATCGACGGCGGCGCTGACTGCCACCGAGGACCTTCAGGCCGGCGAAATCGCCCCCGCGGTGCTCATCTATCGGCGCGAGGCCGGACTGACGGACGCCGACCGCCGCACGATCGTCGAGGACGTCAAGGCGATGACCGCGGAGCGCTTCCCGGGCGTGATCCCAGACGGGGAGACCGCGGCCTCCGGCGGCGAGCCGAATCGGTCCCAACCGGCCTCGGCGCCGCGGGGACTCTCCGCCGGCTGCACCGGCCCGACGACCGAGATCCCCGGCCAGCCCGCGGACTACGCCCCGTTCGTCGGGCCGATCTGCTCGGCGGACGGCACGGCGGCGATCGTCACCGCCTACATCAACGCCGAGGGGGAGGGAGAACGGATAACCGACCCGGTCAAGAACTGGCGCGACGTGATCGCCGACCGCCCATCGGGGCTGGAGACCAAGATCACCGGCGGCGCCGGCTTCTCGGCCGACGCGATCGAAGTCTTCGAAAGCATCAACAGCACTTTGCTGCTGGCGGCGGTCAGCCTGGTGATCTTCCTGCTGATCGTCATCTACCGCTCGCCGATGTTCTTCTTCATCCCGTTGGCGGCGGTGCTCTTCGCCGAGGTGCTCTCCCGCTCGATCGGCTACGGCGTCTCGGAGCTGGGCGTGGCGATCAACAGCCAGTCCAGCTCGATCATGTCCGTCCTCGTCCTCGGCGCCGGCACCGACTACGCGCTGCTGCTCGTCTCCCGCTACCGAGAGGAGCTGCACCACACGGTGGACCGCCACGAGGCGATGCGCACGGCGCTCACCTCCGCCGGGCCGGCGATCCTCGCCTCGGCGGCGACGGTGATCGCGGCTTTGCTCTGCCTGATGGTCGCCAGGGTGAACGGGACCTCCGGGCTGGGGCCGATCGCCGCGATCGGGATCGCCTGCGCCGCCCTCTCGATGCTGACCCTGCTGCCGGCCCTGCTGACGATCTTCGGCCGTCGCGCCTTCTGGCCCTATGTGCCGCACACGCCGGACACCGCCCCGGCGGCGGATGACATCTCCCAGGGAGGCTGGGAGCGTTGCGTCCAGACCTCCGGCAGCTCGGCCCTGCTCCGGGTGATCGTCGCCTCCTTTGTCGTCCTCCTGCTGCTGCCGCTCGTCCTCCTCAACTGGCTCCTGCGCGTGCTCAGCGGTCAGCGGATCCCGTCGCTGATCGTCGGGCCGCTCGACCGGGCGGTCTTCTGCCCCTACGAGGTGCGGCGATACCAACGCGAGCGTGCCGTCGACGCCACGCACGGCACCTGGAAACGGATCGGCGACCGGGTGGCGGTCTCTCCGCGCCGCGTGATGGGCGGCGCGATCGCCGTGCTGCTCGTCTTCTGCGCCGGCTTCGCCTGGTTCTCCACAGACCTGACCAGCGAAGACTCCTACACGACCGAAGTCGAATCGGTCGAAGGCCAGAATCTGCTCAACAAGAGCTTCCCGTCGGGCACGACCGCCCTCACCGACATTGTGGTGCGCCACTCCGCGGATGTCCGCGACACGAGGAGGGCGATGGCTGCTGTGGACGGCGTCGAGGCCGTCTCGCTACCCGTCGCGGCTGGGCCGCCCGGGACGCTGTTGCAGGCAACCCTCGGCCCGAACCCCTACTCGACCGAGGCCTTCGACCTGGTGGAGCCGATGCGCGCGGCGGCCCACCAGGTGGCGCCCAGCACCCTGATCGGCGGTCCGACCGCGGTCGAATTCGACGTCCGCGACGCGGCTGCCTGGGACTCGCTGGTGATCCCGCCGATCGTCCTCGTCGTCGTGCTGCTCATCCTGATAGCGCTGCTGCGGGCGCTGCTGGCGCCGCTGATCCTGGTCGGCACGGTGATCCTCAGCTTCCTGGCCGCCCTCGGCGTCGGCTACTTCGTCTTCGACGTGGTCTTCGGCTTCCCCGGCTCAGACCCCTCGCTGCCCCTCTACGCCTTCGTCTTCCTCGTCGCCCTGGGCGTCGACTACAACATCTTCCTGACCGCCCGCGCCCGGGAGGAGACGATCAAGCACGGCACCAGGCAGGGGATCCTGCGCGCCCTCGCGGTCACCGGCGGCGTCATCACCAGCGCCGGGATCGTCCTCGCCGGCACCTTCTCGGTGCTTGCCCTGCTGCCGCTCAGCTTCCTCACCGAGATCGGCTTCGTGGTCGCCTTCGGCGTCCTCCTCGACACCTTCCTCGTGCGCAGCGTCCTCGTCCCCTCGATCGTCCTCACGATCGGCGACAGCTTCTGGTGGCCCTCAGCACTCAGCCGCGGCGAGACCGAGGACATGCGGCTTGCCGCTGCCGCCCCTCCCGCGGGTGGCGGGGGTGGAGGGGGGTCGAGGACGCCCTCGCCCGCAGCACCCCCCTCCACCCGCGACAGGACCCGCGGGCCGGGGCGTTAGAGGATCGGCAGGAAGTTCTCGATCTCGTAAGGGGTGACCTGGACGCGGTAGTCGTCCCACTCCTGCCGCTTGATCTCGATGAAGCGGCGGAAGGTGTGCTCGCCGAGCGTGCGCAGGACCAGCTCCGAGTCGGCGGTGACGTCGATCGCCTCGCCCAGCGTCTCCGGCAGCTGCTCGATGCCGCGCTGGGCCCGCTCCTCCGGTGAGAGGTGGTAGAGGTTCTGCTCCATCGGCTCGGGCA
>DASUUD010000054.1:0-3061 GCA_036374255.1 Solirubrobacterales bacterium
GCTCGCCGGGGACGAGGCCCGTGCGGTGGTCCCCGACCAGTTCGTCGGGCGCGCCGAGGAGCTTAAGCGTCGCGATCTCCCGCGTCTTGTCCATGGTCATGGTGTAGATGATGAGCGCGATGATCACCGCCGAGACGACGAGGAGAATGGTGGTGAAAAGCCCGATCTGCCGCCGCGCCTTCTCGACCACCGACTCGAGGAGGAGGTTCTCCTGCTGCTCCTGGGTGAGCGCCGAAAGGTGCTTCCATCGTTCCACTGCGGCGGCCACGTCGGTCACTGGTACCCGCGCCGCGACATTGGCGATGACCGCGTTGACGGTGTCAGTCGTGGGCAGCTCGCCGCGGGCAGCGAGATTGCGGGCGACGGCGCCCTCGAGCTCGAATTGCAGCTCCTGGGCGTCGAGCAGGGTCATGTAGGCGACCGGATTGCCGCCGGAGTCCACCTGGTCCTCGGTCAGGCCGACCACGGTGAACCAGTTATCGCCGAGCGGGATCCGGTCGCCGCGCCGGAGTCCGGTGCGGCGGTCTGCGATCAGCTCGTAGTGCGCGCGGGTAATCGGTCGCCCGGCCGCGATGCGGCCAGGTCCGCCGGGTCGCCCGAGCTCGTAGCCGACCACGTAGAGGCGCAGTTCGCGGCCGCCATGCCGGAGCTCGACCGTCTGGTAGGTCACCGCGCCGGCGGCGGTGACGCCGTAGAGACGCGCGATCGCCTCGCGCGCCTCGCCCGGGATGCGCGAGGATTCGGCGAACGGGCCCCGAGTGTCCGATTCGACGACCCATAGCTGTACATCGGGCGTGCGCGCCAGCACGAGCGCGTCGTCGACCAGCCCGCGGTAGATCCCGACCATCGAGAGCACCACGCCCAGCAGCAGGCTGAGACCAAAGCAGGTCAGGATGAAGCGCCCGAGATTATGGCGGACGTCGCGGTAGGCGAGGTTCATGACGCGGCCCCGTTCACGACCACCGCGCGCCGGCCTTCGCGCAGGCCTCCGCTTGGCTCGGCGACGACCTGGGCATCGGCGGGGAGACCGTTCGCGATCGCGAGACGCCCGTCCAGACTCCGCTCCCCGAAGCCAACTTCGTGCCGGACAAGGCGGCCATCCTGCACCGTCCAGACGGTGCCGCGCGATCCATCAAACCCTTCGACGGCGACCTGCGGCACCAGCAGCGCCTCGTCGAGCCGCGCCGTCGTGATCAGGACCTCGGCCTGCTCATGGAGGTGAAAGTCCTCCGGAATGCGCTCGAACGCGACGTAGACCTGGCGCTCCTCGCTTACACGGTCGCTTTCGATGCCAATGCGCGCGACCTGGCCCGGGAACCGCTGCCGCGGCAGCGAGCGCAGTCGAATCTCCGCCGGCTGCCCAACCTCGAGAGCGCCGGCCCGAGCCTCGTCGACGTAGGCGAGCACCCAGACGGTGGTAGGATCGACCAGGGTGAAGACGCGCTCGCCCGGCGCGAGCACGCTGCCCAGCTCCTTGCGACGCTCGACCACGAGCGCGTCGTAGGGCGCAACCAGCGTGTGGTGCTCGAGCATCACCTGCTCCAGCCCGTGGACGGCCTGGGCGTCGGCGAGTTCCGCCTCGGCGACCGCCACCTCGCTCTCCGCCACGGCCACCTCGGCGGTCGCGACCTGCACCTCCATCTGAGCTTCCTCCGCGGCCTCGACCGAGACCACCTTGCGCGTCACGAGCTCCTGCCGCCGCTGGTTCACCATCTCCCTCTGGGCCAGCACCGCTTCGGCCCTCGCGACGCGGGCACGCGCGCTTTCGAGATCCGCGGTCGCCTGGGACAGCGTCGCGGCCGCCTTGGCGACGCGCGCCTCCTGCTCGATCTGGTGTAGACGGGCGAGCACCTCGCCCTCGGCAACCAGATCGCCGTGGTCGGCGTGCAGCTCGATCAAGGTGTTGCCGACCTCGAACCCGACGTCGGAGACGATGCGACCCTCGACAGTCCCCAGGCCGTACACCTGGATCGGCACGTCTTCCTCCCACCGGACGATCTCAACCGCATGGGGCCGCAGGTAAAGGAACAGGAAGCCCCCGACGGCAAGCGCCGCCAGGCCGAGCACGACCGCCGCGCGACGGACAGGGTGCCTCATCACGAACGACTCCAGGCTGGAACGCGTGCTCGCACGCAACCCGGGGCGCCTGCATTGACCTGCATCATCCGCGCCTCCCTGCAGCCGTCGGGCCACCCCCGGAAGCGCCAGGAACCGCCGTGCTGGCGCCCCGCGAATCGGCCGAAACCGGACGATCCCCGGGCACTGTCATGGCGCCGAGCAACGCCTCGAGCAGCCGCGTTCCCTCCTCAACCAGATCGAACCCGCGGCCGCCCAGCGACCACCGCAGCACCAGCCCCTGGACGAGGCCGATCACCAGATAGGCCTGGTCTCGGGGATCGAGATCGGGGCGGAGTTCGCCCGCCCGCTGAGCCGCGGCAATGAAGCTGGTGACGATCTCGTGAAAGCTCTCCATCATGCGGCAAAAGAGGAGGCGCAGCCGGTCGTTCTCGACATGCAGCTCGCGCGAGAACAGGATCGCCGGGATTGCCGGAGTCGACTGGATCAGCTCGAGCTGGCCCGCCACCAGACAACGCAGTTTCCGTTGGCTCGATTCCCCGGTGCGCTCTGCAGCCAGCCACCGCTGCTGAAACGTCTGGCCGATCTGCTCGGCGACCGCCTGCCAGAGGTCCTGCTTCGTGGGGAAATGTCGGAAGATCGCCGCCTGGGTCAGTCCCACCGCGCTCGCAATCGCCGCAGTCGAAAGACGATCCGGCCCGACCTGGTCCGCGAGCCTGAGCGTCGCCTCGATGATTTCGGAGCGGCGTTGCTCGGCTGGCTTGCGGGTTCGCATTCGTCGGCGCCAAGTTAGTGTTTAGTCACTAACTTAGATGTGGGCTGCAGAGGCGCCGTCAAGCCCCGCCAGGGCCGCCTGACCCGCTCGGCGCGCTGGCTCCCCCATCACCACCGTCGCTCGCTCGAATCGAGCAGTTGGGATTTCGGCGGCCTGCGCGCCACCTCGACTTGCCGGCGGCTACGTGAGGACCGGTCCCGTCACTCCTGC
>DASUUD010000055.1:0-2323 GCA_036374255.1 Solirubrobacterales bacterium
GGTTCTCGGTGCTGATGACGCGGAAGCTGTACTCGGATGCGATCAGCGGAGTCGCATCCGAAGAGCCGTCGTCCACGACGATTACCTCGTACTCCGGGTAGTCGAGGGCCACAAGGCCCTCGAAGCAGTCGCGGAGGGTGGCCGCCCCGTTACAGCTGCAGACGACCACTGATATGCGCGGCCAGTTGGTCTCCCTCACGTGCGGAGCCGCCCGGAACGCCCGGCGGACCGCCTCGAGGGCCGGCTTTGGGCTCCGCTGTCGAGTCGTCAGGCCGAAGTCCCAGTCGGTGATCTCGCTGCCGCCCTGGCCGGTGCCGTCCTCGCCGAGGTACGTCACGTACCACTCGTCGGTCCACGCGAAGACGAAGGCGCCGGCGCAGCCTTCGTCGAATGCCGTGCGCAGCTGCCACTCGATCGATCGCGCCTGTGCCTCCTCCCCGTTGCGGCGACTGTCCAGCCCGATCTCGGCCAGGACGAGCGGACGATCGCCGGCTATGTTCTGCAGGCGCGCGATATACGACCGCAGGGGCGCCTCGTCCTCGAGGTAGACGTTGAAGCAAAGGAAGTCAGCGAAGTCGAGGTCGAGGTACTCGGTCGAGGGGAAGTTGACGTACGTGACGAGCCCACTCGGGTCCTCGCTCTTCGCTGCTTGGTAGAGACGCCGCAGATAACGCTCGATCCGCCGGCGACCGTGCCACCGGACGATCGGCGCCGGGATCTCGTTTCCCACGGAGTAGCAGAGGACGGCCGGATGACCGCTGCATGCGCGAACGCCGGCGCGAACCCGCTGTTCGATGTCGTCGCCACGTCCGGGATGGTCGAGAAATGCGACGTGGTGCTCCCAGGCCATTCCGACCATCACAAAAAGACCGTGTGTCTGGGCCAGATCGAGCAACCAGCGCGGAGGGACCGTGTAGGTGCGGACCGAGTTGACGCCGGCGGCGGACATGGCCGCGAAGTCGCGGGACACCGTCTCCGGATCGGGATAACCGTTGCCATCGGCGTCCGGTCGGAACGTTCCGTACGTCACGCCACGGACCAGGAGCTTGCGGCCGCCGACGGTCAGGAACTTGCCGCACACGCCGGGCCGCTTCCGGTCGCCGTCGATCGGCATGGCCGCCGGGCCGCTCCCGCTTGTTTCCGGGTCCGCTCTCCTCGTCGGCGCCGCGAAGCCCTGGTCCGTCGCCGCAGGTCGGGCCGGGGGCGCGTTACCGCCCCCGCGCAACCGCCGTAGCCGTAAACGGGTGTTTACGGCCAATCCCACTATTCCTTTCTCCCCGCTTGGCCCAGGGGATCCCGCAACGGAACCGTACCAGCTCCGCTGCGACTCGCCAGGAGGTTTGGGCCAACTTCCAGGCACATGGCGGTTAACTTTGAAACGAGTCCGGCGCCCTCTTGTCAGGCCCCGCTTAGGGGAAGTGGCGCGCGCAAACTCAGCCGGCCGGCTCGCGCAGCTCGTGCTGCAGGCTGGTCGCCCGTTCCACGTGCGCGCAGATCTCCTCGGGGCTGTCGGCCGTCACCAGCAGCTCCATGTCGCGGGAAGCGATCAGGCGGTCGTCCTCGAGGTTCTCGTCCACCCACTCGAGCAGGGGCGACCAGTGCGCCGTATCGACGAGGATCGTCGGGAAGAGGCGGATGCGGCGGGTCTGGATCAGGGTGAGGCTCTCGAACAGCTCGTCGAGGGTGCCGAAACCGCCCGGAAAGATCAGGAAGGCTCGCGCGTAGCGGACGAACATCAGCTTGCGGGCGAAGAAGTAGCGGAAGTCGAGGCTGCGGTTGACGTAGGGGTTGGTGCTCTGCTCCTTCGGCAGCTCGATGTTCAGCCCGACCGAGAGGCCGCCCACCTCCGCCGCACCCCGGTTAGCGGCCTCCATCAACCCGGGCCCGCCGCCGGTGATCACCGTGAAGCCCGCCTCGGCCAGCCGGGCCGCCGTCTCCCGGCAGAGCCCGTACCAGTGGTGCCCCCCTTCGATCCTCGCCGAGCCGAAGATCGAGACGCCGTCGTCGATGTCGCGCAGGGCGTCGAAGCCCCGGTCGATCTCGGCGCTGATCCGCTCCACTCGCAGCGTGTCCTCCTCCTCGACGTCGCAGGGGGAGCAGAGCAGCTCCTCGTCCTGCCTGGCGCCCTCGCCGTCGCGGACGCGGCGATCGCCGTCTTCTCGCGGGTCGCTGGCCATCGATCCAGATTAGAGCGCCGCCGTGGCAACGATGTGACTTTCCCCGGATGGCGCGACCCGCCGGCCCCCCTAATCTCGGTCAATGCGAACAGCGCCCTGGGAAGGCGGATGACCCGCCACGCGATGTCTGCACCGGATGCGGCCTG
>DASUUD010000056.1:0-5502 GCA_036374255.1 Solirubrobacterales bacterium
TCCTCGCCGGTGAAGGCGGGCAGGTACCTGGCCTGCTGCTCCGCGGTTCCCCAGCGGCCGATCGCGGTGGCGACGGCACCCGGGGCGAGCGCCGCGTAGGCGGTCCCCATGTCGCCGTGGGCGAGCGCCTCGCCGATCAGCACGGTGCTGACCGCCGCCTGCGCGCTCATCACGCCTCCGAGCTCCTCGGGGACGCCCAGCATGTTGATTCCCAGTTCGTTCGCCGTGGCGAGCAGCTCGGGCGGGGTGGAGGCATCGGCGTCGGCGGTTTTTGCGGCCGGACGCACCTTCGCCTCGGCGAAGTCGCGGACCGCCTCCTGGAGCATCTGCTGCTCCTCGTCGGGGGTGATGTCGAACAGGTCCTTCGCCTTGCCGGTCTTCTGTCGCGCCGGTTTGCCCAGCTGCTGCGTCGCCTTGAAGGTGCGGCCCGCCACGGTGGCGGTGCGGAACCCGTTCTTGCTGGCGGTGAAGACCACCCGCTCGACCTGCTTGCGGATGCGGATCCGGTCGAGCAGGCCCGAGCTGGCGAGCCGGTTCAGCGCCCGCAGGCCCAAGCCCATGCCGCGCTCTGCCACTCCACCCCTTCTGCTGTCGTCGCTCACTTTCTCTGCTTTCTCCCGCTTCTGGGTTTTGCCTCGACCGGCTTCGTGCTGCCGTCGAGATGTGGGGTTTTTCGCTTTGCGTCGCGAACCGCGAACGCGATCTCGCCGTCCTGCCCGCTGCTCAGGAACTCGACGCGGCCGGGCAGGAGGATCGGCTTGCGGAACCGGACCCCGACGCTGAAGGCGTCGGGGAGGCGATTCTCGATCGCGGCCAGGCAGCGCGCCTTCGTCCACATCCCGTGCGCGATGGCGCCCGGGAAGCCGAGCGGCCTGGCGGTCAGAGAGTGCAGGTGGATCGGGTTGCGGTCACCGGAGACGGCGGCGTAGCGCCTCCCGAGGTCTCCGCCGAGTCGCCATTCGCCGCTCACGGTCAGCTCCTCGCGGCTCTCCTCGTCGCGGTCCGCCGGTGCGCTGTCACCGCCGCCCCCGCCGCCGCGCCGCAACATGGTGCTGACCGACTCCCACGCCTTCTGGCGGCCGGTCCAGGCCTCGGTGACGAGGCCGAAGGTGCGGCCGCGGGGATGCTGCTCGAGCTTCGTCGGCCGGACGGTCAGCTTCAGCTCCTCGTCGAGGCCGATCCGCCTGTGTTGGACGATCGTGTTCTCGACGTGAACCAGGCCCACCGCGCCGAAGGGGAATCCGCCATCGGCCATCACCGCCATGTGGAGCGGGAAGGCGAGCACGTGCGGATAGGTCGGGGGGAGATGGTCGCGAAGCGAGAAGCCGCAGACCTTCGCGTAGTCGGCGACCCGGTCGGGCTCGGCGCGCAGCCCCGGCAGCACCAGCTCCAGGTCGGGCATCTGCTGGGCCCGTCCCGGGACGAAGGGAAGCAGCGAGGCGCCGGGGATGATCGGCGCCGCGGCGCGCGCGTAGAGCGGCAGGATGTTGGGCGGGCTGTCGAGGGTGCGCGTCGCCATCGTTCCTAGGCCCCCAGCATGCTCTGGCCGCAGACGCGGACCACGTTGCCGTTGACGCCGGCCGAGGCGGGGTTCGCGAACCAGGCGATCGTCTCGGCGACGTCGGCCGGCAGCCCGCCCTGCGACATGCTGTTCATGCGCCGACCCGCTTCGCGGATCGCGATCGGCATTTGCGCCGTCATCTGCGTCTCGATGAAGCCGGGGGCGACCGCGTTGATCGTCGCCCCCCGCTCGGCGAGCGCCGGGGCCAGCGCTTCCACCATCCCGATCACCCCCGCCTTGGAGGTGGCGTAGTTCGTCTGGCCGGAGTTGCCGGCGATGCCGCTCATCGAGGAGACGCAGACGATCCGCCCGTTGCGGCGCAGCAGGTCCCGCGAGAGCAGCTCGTCGTTGATCCGCTCCTCGCTGGAGAGGTTGATCTCCATCAGCCCGGTCCAGCGCTCCTCGGGCATCTTGGCGATTGTGCGGTCGCGGGTGACGCCGGCGTTGTGGACGACGATGTCGACGCCGTCGGCGAGCCGGTCGGCGATCTTCTGCGGCGCGTCGGCGTCGGTGATGTCGAGCTCGATCGTCTCGGCGGCGAGCCGCTCGGCGACCTTGCCGAGGTCCTCCGAGAGGGCCGGCACGTCGAGCAGGACCAGGTCCACGCCGTCGCGGTGCAGGACGGTGGCGATCGCCTCGCCGATGCCGCGCGAGGCGCCGGTGACCAGCGCCCGCCTTCCCTCCAGCGGCCGCTTCCAATCGACCTCCGGGACCTCGGCCACGGCCGGCCCGATCTCGATCACCTGCCCGGAGACATAGGCGGAGCGGGGGGAGAGGAGGAAGCGCAGCGTCGCGTCCATCTCCTCCTCTGCCCCCTCCGCCACATAGACCAGCTGCACGGTGATCCCGCGGCCGATCTCCTTTCCTAGGGAGCGGGTGAACCCCTCCAGCGCCCTTTGCGCCGTCGCCTCCCTGGCCGGACGGCCCGCTGGAGGGGTTCCAATCACCGCTGCCCTGCCCGAAGTCTCAACTCGCTTCACGTTGGGGTGGAAGAAGCGCTGCAGCTCGACCAGCTGCGTGGAGTCCTTGATCCCGGTGGCGTCGAAGACCAGCGCTCCGACCCGCTCCTCGGATGCGGCCGGCGCCGGCCGGCCGATCTCGCCCACCAGGCGCTCGAGCTGGTCCCCGAGGCGTCCGCCGGGCGCCGCCCCGAGCAGGACGGTGCCCGAGGCGACCGCGGCGCCCGCGCCGTCGCGCTCCAGCTTGGCCGGGCGCGGCAGGCCCAGACGGGGGGCGATCAGCCGCCCCGGGAGCGAGTTCACGGCCTGTGCGTAGATGTCGGTCATGACTTGCCCCCGGCGCTCTCCAGCACGGCGACGACCCCCTGACCGCCCGCCGCGCAGATGCTGATCAGCCCCCGGCCCGAGCCCTTTTCGTGCAGGGCCTTCGCCAACCCGGCGACGATGCGGCCGCCGGTCGCGGCGAAGGGGTGCCCTGCAGCGAGCGAGCCACCGTTGATGTTGATGCGATCGCGATCGATCGAGCCCAGCGGCTCATCGCGACCGAGGCGCTCGCGGCAGAAAGTCTCGTCTTCCCAGGCGCGCAGCGTGCAGAGCACCTGGGCGGCGAAGGCCTCGTGGATCTCGTAGAGGTCGAAGTCCTGGAGCTTCAGCCCGACCCGGTCGAGCAGGCGCGGCGTCGCGTAGGCGGGCGCCATCAGCAGGCCTTCGCGCTTGTGAAAGTGGTCGATCGCGGCGGTCTGGCCGTCGATGAAGTAGGCGAGGACCGGCAGGTCGCGCTCCTTGGCCCACTCCTCGCTCGCCAGCAGCAGCGCGGAGGCCCCGTCGCTGAGCGGCGTCGAGTTGGCGGCGGTCATCGTGCCGTCCGGTCCGCCGAAGACCGGCTTCAGCTTCGCCAGCTTCTCGAGCGTCGAGTCGGGGCGCAGGTTCTGATCGCGCTCCAGCCCGAGGTAGGGGGTGACGAGGTCGTCCATGAAGCCGCTCTCGTAGGCGGCGGCCAGCTTGTGATGGCTCCCGACCGCGAGCTCGTCCTGCTCCTCGCGCCCGACTTCCCACTCCGAGGCCATCACCGCGCAGTGCTCTCCCATCGAGAGGCCGGTGCGCGGCTCCTCGTTGCGGGGGATGGCCGGAACGACGTGGCCGGGGCGGATCCGCGTCAGCTGGCGGAGGCGGCCCGTGGTCGAGCTCTGGCGGTTGAAGTCGAGGAGGATCTCCCTGAGGTCCTCGTTGAGGCCGATCGGTGCGTCCGAGGTGGTGTCGACGCCGCAGGCGATCCCCGCCTCGACCTGGCCGAGGGCGATCTTGTTGGCGACCAGGATCGTCGTCTCCAGGCCGGTGCCGCAGGCCTGCTGCACGTCGTAGGCGGGCGTCTCGGGAGCCAGCCGGGTGCTCAGCACGCTCTCGCGGGTCAGGTCGCGGTCGTGGGAGTGCTTCAGCACGGCACCGCCGGCGACCTCGCCGAGGCGCTCGCCCCCCAGGTCGAAGCGCTCCACCAGCCCGTCGAGCGCGGTGGTCAGCATGTCCTGGTTCGAGGCGACCGCATAGACGGAGTTGGAGCGCGCGAAGGGGGTCCGGTTGCCGCCGACGACCGCGACTTTGCGGGGCTTGTCGATCACCGGCGCTCACCCTTCCGCTTGGCGGCGGCGCGCTTCGAGGCCGTTCCGGAGCGCTCACGCAGCCCCGGCTCGAGTGTCGAGATCAGCAGCTCGGCGGCCTCGGCGGCGGACACGGCCTCGGTCCGCAGCCACCAACGGGCGAGCGCCTCGGCTCCCCCAAGGATGGCTGTGGAGAGCGCCTCGACCTGAATGCGCGCCGGGCCCCGCCGCTTCTCCGGCAGCTGGGCGATCAGGGAGGTCGCGACGAGGTCGGTGATGCGGCCGCGGTAATCGGCCACGCGGTCAGCGACCTCGCCGCTCTGCGGCAGCGTCTCGTCGAAGAGCACGGCCCAGGCGGCGCGGTCCCCGTCGAGGAAGGCGAAGAAGGCGCGGATCCCGGCGTTGAGGGCGTCAGCGGGGTTTTTGGTGGTGCCCACCGACTCTTCGATCGTCGCGAAGAGGGCGTCGCCGGCACGTTCCATGCAGGCGATGTAGAGGCGCTCCTTGTTGCCGAAGTAGTTGTAGAGGAGGGGCTTGGTGACCCCGACCTCGGCGGCGACGTCGTCCATGGTCACAGCGGCGAACCCCTGCTCCGCGAACAGGAAGTGGGCGACCACGAGGGTCTGCTCCATGCGTTCCTCTCGGGAGAGGCGGGTTCGTGGGACCGATGCTGCAGACATCAATGCCAAGGTTACCCCAATATAAATTTATATACCAGTAATGTGACGGATCCCACACGAGAGGCCAGAAGGCGCGGCAACGCCCCGTAGTAGCCCCTGCCGGTCTCCGACTCCGCCCCACGCCGATCTCCCGAATCCGCCCCACGTTTTCCATCTATGTGATGCAAAACGTGGGGCGGATTCGGGGAGGCGGGCCCTCTGCGGGCGTCGCGGTCAGGCCTCGGCGAAGCCGAGTCGCCGCTGGATGCGGCGTAGCGGCACCGGCGCCCACCAGTTCCACTCGCCGAAGAGCCGCATCAGCGAGGGCACGAGCAGGGCGCGGACGATCGTCGCGTCGAGCAGCACGCCGACCGCCATGCCGATCGAGATCTGCCTGATGAAGAAGACGCTGCTGACGCTGAAGGCGAGGAAGACGATGGCGATTGCCAGGGCGGCGGCGGTGATCACCCGCCCGGTGCGTGCGATCCCGGTCGCCACCGCCTCCTCGTTGGTGTCACCGAGGTCGCGCCGTTCCTTGATCCGCGCCATCACCAGCACCGCATAGTCGGTGGCGAGGCCGAAGAGCACCGCGAAGAGGAAGACGAGGCTCGTCACCTCGACCGCCGCCGGGCCGGTGTAGTCGAGCGGGGCGTTCAGGACGCCCTCCTGGAAGGCGACTACGAGGACCCCGAGCGTCGCGCCGAGGGTCAGCGTGTTCATCAAGAGCG